>JAHDDZ010000005.1:25881-26148 GCA_020629095.1 Candidatus Altimarinota bacterium
GGGCACAGTAGACACAATAAAAGTCCCCCAAAAATGTCTTGACACGGGGTGCTTCTTGGCTACTATCGCCCAGCTTTGACCATATTTTATGCAGTTTCTGAATGTCTAGTGGAGAGAATATAGAGGTAGAGGGATCCGTCCTAGAGGCGCTCCCGGGCTCACGATTCCTCATCGAATTAGACACAGAAGGATTTGAAGGCCATCAGCTGACGTGCCGATTATCTGGCAAAATGCGGATGAACTACATACGAATTGTACAGGGAGATC
>JAHDDZ010000051.1 GCA_020629095.1 Candidatus Altimarinota bacterium
GATTGTACTTTCTAATATGTCAAATAGTAAAAAAGCCGGAACCTGAGGATGGTACCGGCACATGTACCCGTGAGGCGGGTACTTTTAAGACGAAATCTAGCATTCGTTGCCAACCTGAGGTGTGTTCCCAAACCCTCAGTTCACCCTTGCGGCAATAACCTGCATAGTGTCTATACTCTATCAAAAATGAGCCATGTGTCAAGAAATTCTACAGCTTTCGGAGCAAGTCAAATGGGTACATGACCCACATGGCCTTTCCGCGGATGTCGGCCTTATCGACAAATGGCGCGTCACCAGCGGGTTGCGGGCACCGCGAGCTGCTGTAGCAGTGCCGGCCGTCTTGGCTTTTGTCGCGGTTGTCACCCAGTAAAAGATATTTTCCATCGGGCACAACAAACGTGTTAACGCCGTAGGTACGGATTTTGCCCAGGTCGTCAGCGTCTAAATATGGCTCATTTATCAGCTCATCGGTCACCTCGTCATTGGTCAAATACAGCTTCCCTTGCTTGATTTTGACCGTGTCGCCAGGCACGCCCAGCACCCGTTTTATTACATAAATCTCTTCGATTGGGCTTTTAAAAACCACGATGTCGTCGCGCTCTGGGTCGCCCAAAAAGCTGTACTGGAACTGGTTTACAAAGATCAGCTCGCCGGTGCCATATTGGCACGTGCCATCGATTTGGTTCAGCGTTGGGCACATGCTGGGGCCGCTGACGCGAAACAGCTGAAAGACGTATGTGCGGATGAACATGACCGCAGCGACGAGGAAAATGAGCTCCAAAAGGCTCATGCCGAGGATGGGGATAATCCACTTTTTGCGCTTGCTGACTGCGTTTTCTATGTCGTCTGGATACATCCTTGGGGGTTTTACCGCCCTATTGTACTGCCAGTTGTGCAGTTGTAAAGCACAAAAAAGAAGTCCGCCAGAGCCTGTGGCGACTTCCGATTATTTAGCATCGCAGATGATGCCGGATGAGAAAGGGGCGTAGAATGCCATGAAGAATTAGGGTTTTGTACTAACCACAAATTTAGGTTAAAAAATTTGGATTTAGTAATTTACGCATTTCTGCCAACGTAATGGAAGTGCACTTTTGCACCTCAGGCTCGCTCAGCTCCATCTGTTAAGCTGACACACACACCCGCACGCGGTGGTATGTGTCAGCCAACAGGGGGTCTTTCGGGCACTGTGGCACAGGGCTCTGGAAGATGTAAAAGAAGAGGCCAACGAACATGACCTCTTCTAACTCAATTTCTAAGAATGATCTGTTCTGTAACATTTTACAGAAAAGGGATCACCTGAGGAATATCTTTATGCTGATGCCAACTGACGATTGGGTCAGCTGAAACCAGCACAAAGCGCGAAGTGGTGTCTGTTTGTTGGCCTGTAAAGATCATGCCTACAGAGGATAAAAAATGATTTATACGCTGAAGGACAAAGTGATATTAGTTTATGTAAAAAGGTCTGTCAAATAGAAAAAAAGGAGGTACTTTGTGGGCACCTCCTTAACTACATTTTGAGTCATCTTTCCAATGACTTACCTGTGGGCAGAGAGGCGTATGTACTTTTACATATGAGCTTTCTGCACCGATATCCTACCCGACCGAGTGCGCTTGCTGTGCTTTCACAGCAATTGTCACTACGATAATCGACCTTGCACTGTTTATATATATGTGCGCAATTGTGTCAAGAAAAAAGAGAGAAGTTCATTATCAAACTTCTCTCTAAAATAAGTCTGATTGCCGGTTGCGTGCTTTCGCGCAACGGGGCAATACATATTAACAAACAAAGCTATTCATAGCTTTACACTAGTCTGATACTATCTGGTTTGGCTTGCCTGTCAAGACTGGTCGTTTGCCCCCCAGTTGAGGCACCAGCTGGTGCGTGGCCGGTTCCGGATCTCTATGCCAAACGTGGCCTGCTCTGTGCTGCACGGCGCCCAGTTGAGGCTTATGGGCGACACGACATCTGCCGCAGAAAAGGTCACCCCAAGCTGTCCAGACTGCAGCGCGGTGGGCACGCTGGTGGCCAGCGACTCGACCACGCGAAACGCCCGTGGCGGCGCGCAGGTCGGCAGCCCGCCACACAGGTCGATTCCGCTCAGCGGGGTGATGTCATAGGTCACGTTCAGCAGGTCGCCCGCCGCCAAACTACCCCCTGCCAGGGCGACAACCGCGGTGTACCCTCCCCACAAAACCAGATCATAATCTATCCCAAAAACAGCCCCCGCCACGATCACGTTTTGCGCCAGGCCAGCGCCGTCAGCTTGGGTCAGCAAACTGGCCAATGTGCCGCCTGCCAGCGGCATAATGGGCACAACCTCGGTCACGGATGTCAGCGCGCCCAGGGTGGCGTTTTCGGGTTTCAGGCCATAGAGCATTTGCCACACCCACACACTGCGGGGCACGGTTAATGTCGCTCGCAGAGCCGCGTCGTGGCGCGTCACGACCTCGCCCCAGCGGGTGCTATATTCACTCGTGGCCGTTGAAAAATAAGGGCTGTCGGGGTCGACAGTCGGCGGGCAGGTGTCGGTGTTTGGGGCGCTCTGGCGCTCGGTTGGGGCGGTCAGCAGCGACACGTCGGCGACTCTGCCGATGGTTTCCCACGCCGCCGTGGGGTCGTGTTTTACCTGAAGAATGCCCTGCATCAGCGGGGTTTCGCGTTTGAAAACGGGGTGTTGGTGGCTCATAGACTGTGTCTACCGCAGGGGCGCATTTGCCGTAAAATCCATAAAGAAGAGCCGCTTACCGAAGTAAGTGGCTCTTTCTTTTACTGTCATCATCACGCTACAGATGCAACTTTAACAACCAGTTTATTCCGCTCTGAATAGGCATTTGTGGCCTTTTGCGCTGCTTCATAAAAGATGTTTGTAATCTCCGTCGTCGTTTCAGCACTGGTTTTGTACTGCTCTTTGAGTGGCTCTAAAGCCGCATCAATCGCAGTAAAAAGACTTTTTTTGTGCTGTTCCAGGTGACTTGTCAGAAACGGAAAAACCTTGTTTCCCATGTCTTTTTTTGCTGATAAGACAAGTTCCCTAAAGAGCTTATGGCGTCCATTGTTTGATTGTTTTTTCATAACAATTGGCTTTGGCTCTAGCTCAAAAATAAACTGCTCTTTCAGCACTTCGCGCATTGCCAGCGTGCCATATTGCACCGCGGCAGTGTAGGAATGCTCATTGATTGTTTCGCAAAACTGCCCAATGAAGCATGTTTTCGCAGCGGCCTCAACCTGCTTTTTCAGCTGTCCATTCATGGGAGTAAAACCCGGAGAAACCAATCTCTCGGCTGCAAAAACGCTGTTCGCAACATGGCCTGCCATGTCGCGAACTTCTGCTGGGGTCATTCTTTTCATACGCCAACTTTTGCTCTAGAACTTCGACTCCCTCTGTTTTCAAAAAGCTTAGCGGTTCTTGTTTCACTTTTTTCTTTTATAACCCCAAAGTGCTCATTAATCAAGTTTGTGGCAACTTCTATTGCCTTTGCCTGCAAATGGATTTCCCATTCCTTTGGTGTCATTCTGCGCATTTTGCTTGGGTTCAGGCCAGCATATTTGCTGACCTCAGCCAGCACCGCAGGTGCCAACCAACTGGTGACTTCCCGTCTCTTAAAGGGCAAAACCCGCTTCTCAAGGACTTTTGTTACGGCTTTTCCTGCCGCATTTTCAACGGCATATTCTAGTTTTTCAGCGGCAACTGCTGCAGCTTTTTCACCTAGAATGCTATCAGCTTTTGCCGTCGCAGCTGTCATTGCAACGGCATACAGGTCGCTGTTACGAGCAGTTGCATTAATCTGCAACAGTTTTGTCCGCCGGTTTTCAACGGTTTTTTGAGCTGCAGTTCTGGCTGCGCTTAAAACAGATTTTTTCTCATCCTCAGAGAACTTCTCTGAGGCTACATTTACTGCATTCACTCCAGCTCTTCGAGCTTGGTTGATTGCAGCATTTCTTAGTTTTCGCACATTTGCTTGTGCTTTTTCTTTCCTTGACATTTTAGTTAGTATTGTGGGTGCAAGCACCCGGGTTTGAAAATAAAATTTAATCAATATTGAAGCTCTCGGCTTTCCGTAGAGCCGCCGCATAGGCAACGTCATATAGATCACTATTGATCTCTCCTTTGCTTTTGCTTGTGAGCCATCTTCGCTCTTTTTTTGCTTCGGAGGCTGCCGCAGACTTTGCTACAGATAGCACTTGTGTAAAGTACTGATCATGCAAGCTTTCTCGCATGGTCACCCGCAAAGCTTCCTTTGCG
>JAHDDZ010000052.1 GCA_020629095.1 Candidatus Altimarinota bacterium
ATGTGTCGCTATGCCGATGTTTTAAGTACCACTGAGCAGCGCTCAGCGATGCTTCCTCTATTATGGCATCTCGTAACAGCACCTCTGCCGCAAACCGCAAACTGCCCTTCAAGTCATTCATGCGGTGCTGCCATTTAGGGTTTTTGTCAGCATGAGCATAGTACGCTGATTTACTGACCCCACAAAGTGCACACGCCTGTGCCACACTAGCACCCTGTACCCGCAGGCGCAATATCTGCTCTGAGACCGTGTTATCTATTTCTCCCATGTTCAAGTGCATTAAGTGCCCTTTTTCTATCCTCTCTACTTATTTGTAACAAAATAGATTTGCCAGCGCGTTTCTTCTTTCTACAATTCTCTCATAGCTAAGAACATCATCATGAACTTCATTCCACTCGCAACAAATCTTTTTACCCCTATGATTGGCGAAACATCTGGCATCATTTTGGCATATGCCCTTGTTGGCGTGCTGGCACTGGTAGGGTTATGGTTTGGTTTTGGGCTCTGCAACTGGGCTGGGCGCATGACTGGACGCGCAATGGAACGCGCCAAGCTGGATGTGTCACTGCGCGGCTTTTTGCAAAGCATGGTTACCATCACGCTTAAAGTTTTGGTCCTCATCACTTTTGCCGGCATGCTCGGCATCCAGATGACCAGCTTCATTGCCCTGCTGGGGGCCGCTGGTTTGGCAGTTGGCATGAGCCTGCAGGGTGCCCTCAGTAACTTCGCAGGCGGGGTGCTCATCTTGGTTTTGCGACCATTTCGAGTGGGTGATTATATACAGGCACAAGGGCACGAAGGCACTGTAAAACTCATAAACATCGTCAACACTGAGCTGAATACCCTCGACGGCAAACGGGTCATTTTGCCGAACGGGGCACTAGCAAATGGCGACATTGTGAACTTCACTGCAGAGGACATTCGACGAGTCGATTTGACCTTCGGCATTGGTTACGGCGACACGATCGAAAAGGCCCGAGAAGTGATGATAGGAATCGCAAACACACACCCGAAAGTTCTCAGTGACCCAGCACCTTTTGTGGGGCTACTAACCCTAAACGACAGCAGCGTCGACCTAACTTGCCGCGTGTGGGTCAAAAATTCAGACTACTTTACGGTTTTTTTTGACCTCAATGAATCTGTCAAAAACGCCTTCGACAGCGAAGCAATCACGATTCCATATCCGCACCGTGAGGTCATTATGCACACAGCAAACGACTAGTTTTAACAGCACTTTTGTGCTATAATGCAGAGATGCAAAAACCGTCTCTCAGTTCATTTCTAAGCCCCCAGAGCGTTGCTGTTGTGGGGGTTTCAAGCAAGATGGAAAAGCTGGGGAGCGTGATTTTACAAAACATTTTGGATGGTGGTTATGCCGGAAATGTGTATGGTGTAAATCCAAAAATGGCAGACCAGCAGCTGCTTGGGGTTGATTGTTATGCAGAACTGCAAGATATACCAGAAACGGTTGATATGGCCATTATTGTAGTGCCACAGCGGTTTGTCGAAGATGTCATAAGCGACGCTGTCAAAAACAAAACGCGCTCAGTTGTCATCATCACAGCTGGCTTTTCCGAGGTCGGAAATACCGCAAGCGAAGATAGAGTTGTGCACTTGTGCGACAGCTCTAGCATTCGTCTGTTAGGACCAAACTGTCTCGGGGCAATTTTTCCGCACATAGGACTCAACGCGTCATTTGCAGACGGAATGCCACAAGCTGGAAATATCGCATTCATCAGTCAATCGGGCGCTTTTTGCACCGCCGCGCTTGACTACGCAGCGGGCAAATCCCTTGGCTTTAGCCACTTCATTAGTCTCGGAAACAAAGCAGACATAGACGAATTAGACCTACTGCAAGCGTTTTCGGCTGATGATGCCGTTGCCGTTGTGGCACTTTACCTAGAGAGTGTCACCGACGGACGCCGCTGGATGGATGCCATCAGACAGTGCAAAAAGCCAGTTATCATCCTCGAACCAGGATCTAGCACCGCCGCACAAATGGCAAGCCAGAGCCACACAGGGTCACTTGCGCCCAGCAGCAAAGTGCTAAAAGCCGCCTACAGAACAGCTGGGGCAATTCAGGTCTGGAACATGCAGGAGATGTTTACCGTGCTTGAATTCCTAACCATGAACGAAAAAAAGCGCATGGGGTGCAACATCGGCATCATCACCAACGCGGGCGGCGTGGGCGTGCTATGCGCTGACCTCGTCGAAGATGCGGGACTTCTGCTGCCAAGTGTTTCTGAAAACACAAAAAAAGCACTCTCAGAAGGGCTTCCCGTCACTGCCGGGCTTGGAAATCCATTTGATATCATCGGCGACGCAAAGGCTGATCGATATGCCTATGCGCTAGAAATCCTTTCACAAACGCCAGAAATCGACCAGATTTTATGCATTTTAACGCCGCAAAAAACAACCGAAATTGAGTCCACCGCGAAGGCTATAGTATCCGCACACAAAAACAGTAACAAATCTATCATCGCCGCATTTATCGGAGGTGACTCAGTTTTGCCTGGGCGAGCTATTTTACAAGCTGGCGGAGTCGTCTGCAGTCCGTTTCCAAGCGTTCTTTTGCGGGCTATTGGGCTCATTGAAAATACTCAAAAAAATAAATCTGCACGAGAAAATAACTTCCAAAAAAATGATGCTGTGAGTGAAATAGTTGCTGCAAATGTGTCGAAAAACAGGACATCTGTAGTGCAATCTGACGTCTATAAAATAGCTGAAATGATTGGGCTACCTGTCCCAAAAAGTGAAAATCATACGGAATATGAAATTGCACTCGCCTTTTGGAAAACAATCAAAAAGCCGGCCGTTTTGAAAATTAGCAGCCCAGATGCACTGCACAAAACAGAACTGAAGGGTGTGCGATTAAACATTGAAACTGAAGAACAATTTGCGGCTGCCTGGGAGGCTCTCAAGTTGAGCATAAAAAGTGCTCAATTAGACACGGCATCCATTCAAATTCAGGAACAAGTTTCGAGTGGAATTGAACTCATAATTGGGTTTAAAAGAGATCCAAATTTTGGAAGCATAATGGTCTTTGGGACTGGTGGAATTTATAGTGAAATATGGCATGATACAAGTGTTTCTGTACTACCAGTAAATGATTTTGAAGTCTCTCTTTCGAGCACGAAAATTGCTCAAATTATTAGTGGAACAAGAGGATTAAAGGGGGTAGATATGAGGGATTTTATACACATTCTAGACACATTACAGAACACTTTTTTGACTCAAGAAGGCATTCAAGCGATTGATTTAAATCCAGTCATTGCACATGAAAAAGGAGTCTCCATAGTTGATATTAAACTCATTTTAAAGGACTCCTAGAGCCCTAAAAATAATTCATGCAGGCGCATTTCGTGGATCAGTTCTGGGTGAAATGTTAGTGCCATATGCCCCCGCCAACGAATGCAAACAGGATCAAATTTGTGTCGTGCAAGAACTTGTACATCTGGTGCAATTTTAGTAATTTTGGGGGCCCGAATGAAACACCCTCGCAGATCAGAAATATTGCTTTTAAGGGAAACAACGCAACTCATGGTTTGTGCCCCATACGCGTTTCGCTCAACCGAAAAAGGCATATTCAACTGACTCATAAGAATTGCACCAGCGCACGTTCCAAAGAGCTGAATGGAGTCGTCTGTGACCCGCTTCATTAGCTGGTTCCATAAATTAAACTGCTCAGCCAGTTTTCGCATTGTCGTGCTTTCTCCTCCAGGAATGATAAGGTGTGTGACGCTTGATAAAGCTGCTGCCGTGCGCACCTCGGTGACATGAAGCCCTAGCTTTTCGATCAGCTGCACATGCTCTACAAATGAGCCCTGCAATGCCAAGACGCCAATTTTCATATATTGATTGTACTCCATATAAAAATTCGTACAATACGCGTGCGCCTCGGTGGTGGAATTGGTATACACAGGAGACTTAAAATCTCCCGCCGAAAGGATTGCGGGTTCGAGTCCCGCCCGAGGCACCACTTATTCCTTTTTTGTAGTGTTTTTAAAGAATGCTTCAGAAAAACCAACTGACAAAATACTTGTTGGAATAGCAAATAATCCTATTCCAAGAATTGAAATTATGCCTCCTAGCACTTTCCCAATAGGAGTAATGGGCGTAATGTCACCATATCCT
>JAHDDZ010000053.1 GCA_020629095.1 Candidatus Altimarinota bacterium
AATCCCAAAACTGGGACCCCAATAGGGAAGGATTCTGGCTGTGCCTGCAAACCTCAACAATCGGTTTGCATCAAGACAACGCCAGAATACCGTGTATACCATCGAAGACAATACACACCAACCAAAGCATAGCCTCGGCGCAACAAGACAGCAGCATAATACTGTCTACGGTCTGCTTTTGCCACGAAACTCACTATGATGCAAGTGGAACAGAACGCTTAAACCTAAAATTTAAATAATATCCCTGCCGTCCAGCCTGTAAGGCTTTTTCAGCATAGCGTGTATGAATCCCATACCAGGGCTTTCGCCAATTTTCCGCGCTTTGTGCTTGCCATTGAAATTCAGGAAACTGCTGCATAAGTACCAGAATTGCCTCAAGGTATCCCTGATGATCCGTTGCAATACATAGCGCACCGTCATCAGATAAAGTACGACAAAACTCTTTGAGCAATTCAGCATTCAGCAGACGACGGCGATGATGGCGCGCTTTAGGCCAGGGGTCTGGAAAGGGAATATCAATACGCGCAAGGCAGTTATTCGGTATTTTCACTAACAAGTCACGAACATCATCAATAAAAAGACGAATGTTACAATTTTTGAGGTTTTCCTGAGGGTATCGATCAGCCATTAAAGTCAGCAATTTTGCTACGCCATTCTCATAAGGCTCCGCGCCAATAAAATTGTGTTGTGGCAACAGACACGCCCGCTGAAACAGGTACTCTCCACCGCCAAAACCAATTTCCAGATTCAATGGCCAATCTGGACAAGCAAAATCCAAACGAGGGTCTTCAAGCCCATCACCAGCTTGCTTGAGGGTAATTTGGGGTAAAAAATCGGCAAAAAGGCTACTTTGGTGCGGTCGCAATTTTCGCCCACGACGACGCCCAAAAGAACGAAAATCAGACACCACCCAATGCTTTCCCTAACCTGTCTTGCCTGCCTGTTTATACAGCCTAGTCTTCATCAAATTCGACAAAACCATCCACCAGGTTCTGGCAAAGATCAAGCACCTTTTTACGCCGGTCATGATCTTCTATTTGCATACAAGAGGACATCAACGTAAAAACTTCCTTACTAAAAGGCCCCTCCATCACCAGACTTTCCAGCTCCTTCTCTTCAGAAAGAGACAATACATTACTGCTCACCTGAGCAGCACGAGGGAAAAAGTTCGATATTGGCACCGAAAGAACATTGGCAATTTGATACAGTCGACTGCTGCTGACACGATTCGCACCACTTTCGTATTTCTGCAACTGCTGAAAAGAAATATCTTCCAACAAAACAGCCAGATGATTCAGCGTCAATCCTGCACGCTGGCGATAATAGCGAATTTTCTGTGCAACATGCGCGTCTACGCTGGCTTTCGTTGGCTGATCAGGAGTCTGGATCATTAGAGTGCTCTATAGATAGTGGATGGTAACATTCTGTATGGACAATTTTGAATCTACAGAAGAAGCATAAAAAACAGCGATAACAAAATCACCTTTCCAAGGCATCACGCGACTCCCTGTGCTTTTTGCGACAGGATATATTGATGAACCTTGTGCTCCTGATCCAGATTGCGCACCTCTGAACCTATCACACTCCGATCCGAATCGGAACAGACAATCACACGCTCCCCAGGATTTTCACATTTCTGCCTGAATATTGACACAATATTTCGCGGTGAGGTTGTAAAAGCCGAATAAGTCTGCAACAATTCAGCCCCCGCTTGCAATTTGACCATAGCATCAGAGCGACAGGAAATACCTCCAACACCCACAAGCGGGACAGTACCGGCCAAATGCTGATAGGCCTGCGCCAAACGCGCCGTAGAAAGCCCAAAAAGCGGCTCCCCTGACAGTCCACCTGATTCATTTTTATGACCACTGCGCAAAGTTTTGGGCCGCGATACAGTCGTATTGGAAATAACAAAGCCGTCAAAACCTTGCGCAACACCCATATCAAGCAGACGATAAAAGTCGCTTTCCTCTTGCCAGTCTGGTGCGATTTTGATCAACATCGGCGGTTTTAATCCTGTCACACCGGCAATATTCTGCCTGGCTTCTCGAATATGCCGCAAAAGATGCCGCATTTCGGCACCCCGCTGCAAAGCACGCAAACCCGGAGTATTTGGTGATGATATATTGATGGTAAAATAATCAGCATAATGCAGAGCACGCTGGTAACAGATGACATAATCCTGTGCGGGGTCTGCAGAAACTTTATTCGGCCCAATATTAATCCCCAATATCTGAGACCTTTTGCTGCCAACTTTTTGTACACGCTGCACCATAGCCTCAATGCCACGATTATTGAATCCCATACGGTTAATGACCGCTTTATCCTCAAGCAAACGAAACAGACGCGGCAAAGGGTTTCCTGATTGCGGCTCGGGTGTCACAGAACCAATCTCGACAAAACCAAAGCCCAACCGCATTAACCCGCTGAAAGCCTCGCCATCTTTATCCAGACCAGCAGCAACACCGACGCGATTGGCAAACCGCAGCCCCAAACAGGTTATGTTTTTTTGCTGTTTAACAGCAGACAAAGCTGGCATGGCTCCATAAAGCTGTAAAAGGCGTAGCGCAATTCTATGCGACAGTTCTGGCGGCAAATACTGTAAAAAATTTATCATCATTCGGATAGTCCACAAGCACGGCATTCTGATATAGTTATACTGGACCACTAACACGGCAGACAGGAAAATCTCATGAGCCAACCTTATGCAATGCGCATTAGCCATCACGGCGATACAAATGTCTTTGAAAAAGTTTCTTTGCCATCAAAACCACCTCAACCCAATGAAATACGCATAAAGCATATATCTATTGGGTTAAACTACATTGATACCTATCATCGCAGCGGCCTGTATCCTGTGCCTCTTCCTGCTGTGCTTGGTGCAGAAGCAACTGGAATCATCGAAGAGTGCGGGCAGGACGTCCAGCACCTCAAAGAGGGTGATATTGTTGGATATTACACCGCAACACTAGGCGGCTATGCGTCTCATAATACCATCAAGGCGGCACAGGCATTCTTGATCCCGGAAAATGTTTCTGCACAAAAGGCAGCGGCAATACTCCTTAAGGGCATGACGTGTGAATACCTGATAAAACGCTGCTTTCCGGTGCAAAAAGGGCAAACCGTTCTTTTTCACGCCATTGCTGGCGGCGTTGGACTTATCGCGTGTCAATGGTTAAAACAACTCGGTGCCACTGTAATTGGTACAACATCAAATACACAAAAAGCCGAAATTGCTCAACGGTACGGCTGTGATCATGTCATCCGCTATGATCAAGAAGATTTTGTGCAACGGGTTCAAGATATTACCAACGGCAAAGGCGTACCTGTTGTCTTTGATGGCGTAGGGCAAGCAACTTTTGAAGCATCAATTGATTGCCTGCAACCACGAGGGACAATGGTATCCTTTGGTAACGCATCCGGCGCAGTCGATGTAATGTCTCCGGGGCTTCTGGCCTCAAAAGGCTCGCTGTACTTGACGCGCCCAACCCTTGGTCACTATATTGCCACCCCCAAAGAGCTGCAGCAATCCAGCTCAGCATTGTTTAACGCTCTTGCTGATGGGATTGAAATTCATTGTAATACAGAGTTCTCGCTCAAGGATGTTGCCCAGGCACACAAGACACTGGAATCGCGTGCCATCATCGGACAGGCCGTTTTACGGCCATAAATACACAGGTAGCTTAATGGCACTTAGCGACACCATCTTCGCCCTGTCCACAGCCTCCGGCAAGGCTGGAATAGCCGTGATTCGACTGTCCGGTTCGAGGGTTAAAAGTATTTTTGAAAAGCTTGCGCCCATTGCACATATCAAAACAAATTTTATGCATTTTACAAATTTTTATGACCCTCAAACCAATACTGTTATTGACTTCGGGCTTTGCGTTTTCTTCGCCGCCCCAAAAAGCTTCACCGGCGAGGACTGCGCCGAACTTCATATTCATGGCGGATTGGCAACCATTCAAGCCGTCATAAAATCTTTAGGTGAAATACCAAATTTTCGCCCTGCAGAACCAGGTGAGTTTTCTAAACGGGCATTTTTACATGGCAAACTTGAT
>JAHDDZ010000006.1:0-23809 GCA_020629095.1 Candidatus Altimarinota bacterium
AAATGTACTACCGACACAGTGGATATAAGGGAAACCTAAAGGAAGCAACGCTCAGCGAAGTGCGAGAGCTTACGCCTCGACGAATTCTTTTTGATGCAGTGAAAGGAATGCTGCCAAACACACGACACCGAAAGACTCAATTGACTCGACTGAAACTGATTATTGGAACAGAAAACCCACACTCTGGGCAAGAACCACAACCCCTTAATATATAATTAAAATGGCAAAAGGAGCGTACTTTTATGCACTCGGAAAGCGGAAAACAGCACGGGCAACTGTGAAATTGTATCCGGAAGGAAAAGGGGATTTTATCGTAAACGAAGCGCCGCTGAGCACATGGGCAGCTGACCGAGAAATGGTTACAAAAGCTTTACAGCCACTTGATTTGCTGAGTATGAAAAAGGATGTAGACATCGAGGTGCGAACCTCTGGTGGAGGGCTGAAAGCTCAATCTGAGGCGATTCGATTAGGAGTGGCTCGGGCAATCCTTAAAAAGTTTCCAGAATACAAAGCACAGTTAAAAGAGAGCGGGCTATTGACACGAGATAGCCGAACAAAAGAGCGAAAAAAGCCAGGTCTCAAACGAGCACGGCGTGCACCTCAGTTCTCAAAACGTTAACCAGAGAAACACAAAACAGAATCAAAAAGCCCCATTTGGGGCTTTTTTGTTGGCATGAAAATCTTCTTTATGACAAGTACTTCGCGTGAGTTTCGCGCAGCTGTGGGTTACTGACGTGTGTATAAATCTGTGTTGTTGAGATGTTGCTGTGCCCAAGCAGTTCTTGTACACTGCGCAGGTCAGCGCCGTTTGAGAGCAATGTCGTCGCAAACGTGTGCCTCAGCGTGTGCGGTGTGACCCGCCGAGTAATGCCCGCGCTGATCGCCCGTTTGCGGATCATATGTTCGACCAGTTGCTGGCTCATGCGCCATTTTTCACTTTTCAGTTCCAGCTTTTTGCGCCGCTCGCGCGTAGTAGCAAACAGCGGCAAGTGACTGTCAGAGCGCACATTCATATACGCATCCATGGCGTCTCTGGCTTTGTCAGTCAAATACACTGTACGGATTTTTCCGCCCTTTCCACTGATGCTAAACGCGCGTGTTTCTAGATTAATCTGCTGCCGGTTGAGTGCAATCATCTCGCCGACACGCAGCCCCGTCGAATATAAAATCTCGACAATGGCCGCATCACGCTTGCTCTGCACTTCGTTTTTGTGGCGCACTTCGCGCAGCGCCTGCAGCTCACTTTGCGTCAGACCGGTCACGTCGCGCATCTTCAGTTTCGGTAGCTCAATTTGCTGCGGACTAAGGATGTTTTTGGCTAGATCGCGCTTGTGGCAAAATGTTAAAAATGCGCGGATTGGAATTAAATAAATGTGTAGTGTGCGCTGTCCAAGTGGCTTTCCACGGCGTTCGCCTTTTTGGTGTAGTTCGTCTCGCAGCTTGTCGATTGTGTCCAAACTTAAACTGGTCAAAAGTACCTCCTCTGGCACCAAAGACTGCAGTAGCTCAAGTGACTTTTTATAATTCCGGATGGTGTATTTTGATGCGTTTTTAACGTCGCGCAAATATCGCATAAACCGGGTTATAGCATCATCGAGCTTCATTTCCAGGCGGCAACGGCAGTGGCTACATCGTCAGTTGAACCGATCAAAATCGGGCACCGTTGGTGGATTTCACTCACGCTCATGTCAAGAATTGGTTGCCCGGCGTGCGTGCACGCAGCGCCGCCAGCTTCGCCGACGATCAGCCCCATCGGCATACACTCAAAGGCCAGTCGCAGTTTTCCGCTGGTGTGTTTTTCGTCTGGCGGATACATAAAAATGCCGTGCCCCTTGCTGATAGTATGATGAATATCGGGCACCATTCCGCCGCTGTACCGCAGCGTTCGACCGTCATTTGTCCAGTCATTCAGCAGCTTTCTATACTTTTCGTCGCTGATCGTCGCGCGCAGATTTCCCGGCGAAAAGTATTTTGATGTGCTCGTAATTTCAATATTTTCACGGGTCAGCACAAACTCGCCTACGTCGTTCATTTCCAGCTCGTGCGTGCCCGACCCCTTTATGCTAATCACCAGCAGCACCCGCGGACCATAGACAATATACGCCGCGCCGACCATGTCGTGCCCCGTTTGGCCGACCAGTTCGTCGCCCTCCCAGATGCCAAAAATCGACCCAATTGACAGGTTTGCGTCAAACAAGCTACTGCCGTCGAGCGGGTCAAAGGCCACCGTAAAGGACCCCCGCGGCGCCGAAAATCGCTGTGGCAGTTCCTGTTCCTCGCTGATGGCAAGTGCGCACAGCTCGCTTTTTTCCAGCTCCTTCATAATTATCTGATCGCTCTGCACATCCAGTTTCAGCTGCTCTTCGCCACTGGCGTTTTCAGTTTCGCTGTACCCCGTGTGCCCTGCCCGCAGCGTAAAATTAATATATTTGCCTGCACGACAAATGTGATATATCAGCGACCGCAGGTCACTTTCAACTCCAATTCGCCGCATAAAATGATTTATCGATTCAGTCATTTTTATTCACTTATTACTCGTACTATACGGCCAAATTTACTTTTTTGCAAGCAGCTCCTCCAGCCTTTTTTGTGCCTCGTTTAGTATTTCTGGCAGTCGTTGTTCTTCCTCTGTCGAAAATCGCCCCAGCACAAAGCTGCTTGTGTCGCCTTTTTTGTCGGCCTTAATGCCAATTTTGACCCGCGCAAATGCGTCATTTTTGGAAACCCGAAGGATATCGCGAATGCCATTATGGCCACCGTGGCCCCCTTTCATCTTTACTTTTACTGTGCCAAATTCCGAGTCGAGATCATCTTGCAGCACAATA
Source organism: Candidatus Altimarinota bacterium (assembly GCA_020629095.1). Taxonomy (GTDB): domain Bacteria; phylum Patescibacteriota; class Gracilibacteria; order UBA4473; family UBA4473; genus JAHDDZ01. The sequence continues at coordinate 2,826 of JAHDDZ010000006.1, forward strand.
ATATCTTCCATTTTGATCTTATAATAGCTCGCCAGCAGTGCCACCGTGTCGCCACTTTTGTTCATATAGGTCAGCGGTTTTGCCACCAAAACCGCCTCGCCTGCGATGTGCCCCCTGGTCACTAGGGCGCAAAATTGCCCATCTTTTGCAAAGGCCGAAAAGCCCCACTGCGAAACGCATTTGTCGGCCAACAGCCAGCCGGCGTTGTGGCGCGTGGCGGCATATTTCTTGTCGGGGTTGCCAAGGGCGATTATCAGTTTCATGTTTTTTCTATTGTACTGCAGAGCCGTTTCTGCTACAAACTGATTTGTATGAGCACAAATGCATATAACGCAAAAAATGTCTTCACCTTGGTGTTTGTTTTCGCCATGGTAGTGTGGTTGCTCTATAGCCTCGGAACGTATTTTCACAAGACGCTAAAGTTTCATGCAGAGGTAGAGGCGATCGAACTGCAAAATACCGAAATGGCAGCAGAGATAATTCAAAAGCAGCGATATATAGAATATCTGAAAACACCCCAAAGAATTGATAAGGAAGCTAAAACTCAGCTGGGGCGCAAGCAAGCTGGCGAGCAAGTACTTGTTTTTGTTGACGAGCGCCCAGAGCTACTGCAGGCAGTTTCCGCTCCAGCACCAGAAGATATCACGCTTGAGCTGACTATCCTTGAAAAGTGGGCGCTTTTGCTGCTGCCTCAAGAGTAGCCGTTTTGCTTGTGTTTGCAGGTGCCTCGTTTTATACTAACGGCGTATTTTCCTTTTCTCATGAATAATCTATCTGCGTTGGTTGCGTTTGTTCCGGTTTTGATTGTGGCACTTGTGGTTCTCATAAAGCAGATAAACGAGTATGAACGTGGGGTGCTTTTTACGCTGGGTAAGTTTTCTCGAGTTTTGAAGCCAGGCTGGAAAATAGTGATTCCTGTGTTTCAGCAAATGATGAAAGTGGATGTGCGCGTGAAGGCAGTCGACGTGCCAGACCAAGAGGCGATCACGAAAGACAACATTCCGGTACGGATAAATGCGGTGATTTATTATAAAGTAGCAGACGCAGAAAAGGCGATTTTGGCGGTTGAAAACTTCTTTTGGGCGACCAGCCAAATGGCGCAAACGACTATGCGAAATGCCGTAGGGGAGGCAGAACTTGACCAGTTGTTGCAGAACCGAGATGAGATTAGTAAGAAGATAAAAGACGTAATCGACGCGGCCAGCGACCCATGGGGAATTGATGTTGAGAGCGTGGAACTGAAGGATATTGTGATTCCGGAAGATTTGAAACGGACGATTAGTAAAGAGGCTGAAGCTGAGCGTGAAAAGCGTGCAGTGATCATTAAAGCTGAGGGTGATAAAATTGCAGCAGACAACCTCGCGGCAGCCGCGGCTATCCTTGACGCAACCCCAGGAGCGATGCATCTGCGCACACTACAGAGCATAAACGACCTCAGTTCTGACCAGTCAAACACGACGATCTGGATGATTCCAACCGAGATGTTAGACGCGGTGAAGGGCTTTAGCCGAATGATGAATAAGTAACAAAAAAGCCCCCAGCTGGGGGCTTTTTTGGTCTTGACAGGTGACTACTTCAGTCGAAATGACTGCGCGATTGCCTCAGTCATAGAGCCTTGCACAATTGCATTTTCTGTTGGTCCAGTGGTTTCGATTCCCCATAGATTCCCATCTTTGTCGGCCATCCATACACGCTGTATGCTCTCAGCTTTACTGCTGTGCACGGTAACGGCATATGGTGTCTGTGTGCCATGTTCACCATGAATTGACGCACTGTAGCCCACTGTGCGACTTTGCAGCTGCAGGGCAGCTTCGCCATTTGCGGTTCGGTCGGCATTCAGCACGCACATTCGAAAGACCATGTGGGCACATGCACCTGCTTTCTCTAGCATACGTATTTGCATGTTTGGTGCGGCATAAACGCCGTTTCCCATGGGCACAATGCCCATTGGTAGGTCAAGCTGCACGCGCTCGTTGCTGACAGTTTGCATGTCAAGCAGTGGCGCCTTGTGCAAGATCCAGATGCGGCTTTGGTTGCCCGTTCGCATTTCTGGGGTCATGACCCGCGGAGCGACTTTTAGCGTACCTCCATTATAGATTTTTCCTTGGTCGGTATAGCTTCGCTGAATGATGTTTGACATCAAGTCAACGCGCTGTGCCTCAGCCGTAGTAACAGCTCCAAGGGCAATTGCAAGCAGTAAGAAATATCGCATTATTAGTCGAATACAACTACAGTTCTACGGATTGGTTGTGGCGTTGGAACGTATGCTCCTCTGCTTCCGCTTTGGATTTGCTCAGCGTAACCAGTTGGCAAATATCGTACTCCGTGGCTTGGTGCGCCTCGGTTTTCTTGCACTGCGTATTTTGCTGCTTTTTCAGCTGCGCTCAGTTGTGTTACTGTTCGACCATATCGGTATTGGTCTGGGTTCAGTGCATAGCTACTATTTTCCCATCCAATCACATTGTGGTTGGTTAGCTGTTGTCCACCATGCGTATAAGCCATTCGGCTTGTTCCACGCTGATATGGGTTTTGTGCCGCTGGAGCGTATGCTCGTCGGTACGGTCGCACTTGTCGAACTCGGCCATTACACTCAGTGTAACCAGCTACAGCATTATAATTATGCGCCGTATGCACACACGGTGCATTGTAGCTTGACACATTTGCTACTGGTGCAGCATATGTAGTAGGAGCTGTTGACGTTGCAACAGTGCCATAATTTTGTACTGCGCTCCGGATTCGGCTAGCGTCAGCAAGTGGTAGTGTGAGACTACCGGCGATACAAAGAAGAGCGAAAACTCGTTTCATGGGGAATTGGTTATTACAACCCATTTGTACTCTTCGTCAAATTATTGTCAATACTTTTTTGACTTTTTCCTCTTCACGGTTTTATGTAACACTTTTTTCTGCTGCCTCTATTGTATTCTCAATCAGGCTTACAACCGTCATTGGGCCGACTCCGCCAGGCACTGGAGTAATCAACTTGACTATGTCTTTTACACTTTCAAAGTCAACATCGCCACACAGTTTTCCGTCTTCCATTCGGTGAATTCCGACGTCAATTACGACTGCGCCTTCTTTCACGTGGTCTGCGTTTATCATCTGTGGGCGACCAACTGCAATCACCAGCACATCGGCCATTTTGGTGTGCATTACCAAGTTGCGCGTGCGGCTGTGGCACGTGGTCACGGTGGCATTTGCGTTCAGCAGCAGGGCTGCAATCGGCTTCCCGACAATGTTACTCCGCCCCACCACAACTGCGTTTGCGCCACTCAGTTCTGTGCCGCTTTCACGCAGCATCGTCATAATTCCTTTTGGCGTGCAGCACTGCAGGCATGGCTCGCCTTGCACCAGTTTTCCTATGTTTTCTGCGTGAAATCCGTCCACGTCTTTGTGCGGAGCAATCGTGCTCAGCACCTTTGGCACGCTGATGTGCTTAGGCACCGGCAGCTGCACAATTACCCCATGAATTGTATCATCTGCATTTATCGCCTCCAGCTCGCCAAGGACTTCCGCCTCGGTCACGCTTTCGTCAAACCGGCGCACTTCGCTTTCCATGGCGCATTTCACTGCATATTTCTCCTTTTGCCGCACATAGCTCGCACTCGCTGCATGGTCACCTATAAGTACCACAACCAGTTTTGGAGTCACGCCTTTGGCCTTCAGTGCGGCCACGCGGGGCGCCAGATTGGTTTTAATTACGTGCTGCGCGGTGTCGCGCCCAGAAAGGATATTGGTCATTTTGGTTGAGGTTTATGCAATGCGTTCACGCGAAGTATAAGCAAGACGGTGCTGATGTTCAAGAAGGTGAAAATACCAGAGACGATGATGAGCGGTCGGTATTTGACAATGTAAATAGCGTAGAGTAAATAGGAAACCGCAGAAGCAGACCATAGTGCCCACGACCATAGGTTTCCGGCTTTTTTGCCTTTCAGCAGGTCACGAAGCATGGGCGTATATGCCGCCATGTTGATGAAATTTGCAATGCCAAAAAACCAAAGAATAGTAGCTTCAAAACTCATTTCGTGGTTGTTTTAATGCGATACCGTAGCACTACAATGACAAATGCGTGGAGTAAATTGCCAGTTGCAACAAGAATGAAAGGCAGGTCGTGAACGACTAAAAGCGCATAGAGAAATACTGCAAGATCTGTCAGTGTAAAAATAATCCATGTGCGTAGATTTGCACTTGGAATACCCTTCCAGAGGTCGACAATTGTCGGCCAATAAGCTGTAAAAGTAATGATTCCAGCGATTCCATAAACAGTCGTCAAAACATAAACCACTGCATCGGGTGGAGTAAAAAAACTCATTTTGCGCGTTGCAGTTTTTCCAGCACCAGTGACTTTATTTCTTCAGCAATTTCTTCTCGGCGGCGGATCTCTCCTCCGCGGTCAACGACCACTTTTACCCACCGAAAGTCTTGTTCGCACCGCGCCAAGGCCATCGCGCGCACCTTTGTCAGATACTGCTTATCTGATTCGTGCAGGTCAGCCAGGCGATTTTTCGCGGCATGAATTTGCTCACGCGCCTCGTCTGAGGCATCGAGATAAATCACGAGTGACTCTTGTGGAAACCCGCACAGCACGTACTCCAGCATCTCAACATAGTGGCTCAAGCGTGTTGCCTCCTTTGGGCTATTGGCTCGCGCGGGGCTATAAATCAAGTTACTGCTGACCCCGCGGTCAAAAATGACCAAGTCGTGCGCTTCGCGCATTCGCTCGACTTCGTCGAGGCTTTCGAGTCTATCAGCCGCATATAGGGCAGCGATTGCCTCTGGAGGAATCGTATCCAACTCGCCCATCTCACCTCGAAGGTATGCCGCAATGCGCGCCCCAGCGGTGGTTTGCGTGTACCGCGGAAAGCGCATCCAACCGACACTTAGCCCTTCCTCGGCCAGGTTTTCAAGCAGGATTTCAGTCTGGGTTGACTTTCCGCTGGCGTCAAGCCCCTCGAGAACGATTATTGGACATTTCATTTCAGACTTACTATACGCCCCTGCACAGCAAAATCAACGCATATTTTCCTTGCGAAATGTAGCACAATCAGTACCATGCGCCTGAACGAAATCAATTCCCTATGAACGACGAGAACCTATTTCCAACTGACCCTGAAGAAAACGCGCCCGAAAACGAGGGGGATGAAAGCATAAAAGCGGCACAAGATGCCTTTGAGGAGGGGGCCGTGAACGCGATGTTTTATCGTCCAGAAGGAGAGAAAAACCTCATTGACATGGACATCGTAGATGACATGGAGCAGAGCTTTTTGAGCTACGCGCTGTCGGTCATCGTTAGTCGTGCTCTGCCAGATGTGCGAGATGGACTGAAACCAGTGCATCGGCGTATCCTGTATGCCATGCACGAAAACGGCCTGCGGGCCAGTGCCAAGTACCGAAAGTCAGCCACGGTGGTTGGGGCGGTGCTTGGGAAATATCATCCGCACGGCGACAGTGCGGTGTATATGAGTATGGTGCGAATGGCGCAGGACTTTAGCCTGCGGTACCCGCTGGTTGACGGGCAAGGAAACTTCGGGAGTATCGACGGAGACAACCCAGCGGCGATGCGTTACACCGAGTCAAAAATGACAAAAGTGGCCGAGCTGATGCTCGAGGATATTCAAAAAAATACGGTCGATTTTCGGCCGAACTATGACGCGACAGCACACGAGCCAAGCGTTTTGCCGACTGTGGTGCCGCAGTTGTTGCTTAACGGAACCATGGGGATTGCGGTCGGGATGGCAACAAACATTCCGCCGCACAACTTGGTTGAGGTTGTGGGCGCCACAAAGACGCTTTTACAGAATGCAGACGCGACGCTCGACGACTTGCTTGAGCACATAAAGGGGCCCGATTTCCCGACCTCTGCGCAGATATATGACGGCGGCGCGGTTAAGGAAATGTATGCCACGGGGCGTGGAAGAGTGATGATGGAGGCCAAAAGTCACATGGAGGAAATGAAGGGAGGCCGTATGAGCATTATCATAACCGAGATTCCGTATCAGGTAAACAAGGCGGATCTGATCATTAAAATTGCAGATTTGGTAAAGGAAAAGAAAATAGTAGGAATTAGTGACCTGCGAGACGAAAGCTCGCGGATCGGAATCCGGGTGGTTATCGAGCTAAAACGAGATGCCTACCCAAAGAAAATTTTGAACCAGTTGCTCAAAATGACTCCGCTGCGGAAGTCATTTAGCCTGAATATGATTGCACTGGTGGATGGAATTAACCCGCGACTTTTGAATCTGAAACAGGTGCTGGGGTACTTTATCACGCATCGATATGAGGTGATTGTGCGGCGAACGCAATATGATTTGGACGTCGCCGAGGCGCGTGCGCACATCCTTGACGGGCTCAAAATTGCGCTGGATAACATCGACCGCGTTATTGAAATCATCCGTGGAAGTGATACAAAAGAACTGGCCGGGGCTGCATTGAGAGCTGAGTTTGGGCTGTCAGAAAAGCAAACAGATGCCATTTTGATGATGCGACTGCAGACGCTGGCTGGGCTTGAGCGCAAGAAAATTGAGGATGAGCTGGCCGAGAAAATGGCGCTTATAAAAGAGCTGACAGGAATTCTTAAAGATAAAGGGAAGCAGACCAAAATCATTGAAGATGAGATGGACCACGTGGTTGCAAAATTTGGCGATGAGCGCCGAACAATCGTGCACCCGCACGCGCTGGGCAAGATCAATATCAAGGATACAATCCCAGATGAAGACATGCTATTGACAATCACCGAAGGGGGGTATGTAAAACGGATTCACCCGAAAAACTTCCGCAGCCAAAAGCGCGGCGGCGTGGGGGTGAAGGGATCAAAAACGAAAGAAGATGACATCATCGCGAAGACAGTTTTTGGCACCACGCACAACAGCTTATTGTTCTTCACGAGCCTTGGGCGCGTGTTCCGGCTGTCCATGTGGGAAGTGCCAGAAGCCAGTCGAAACGCAAAGGGGACGCCGATTGTGAACCTGTTGCAACTGGGCAAAAACGAGGTTGTGACGGAGATCCTTAACACAGACCAGCAAACCGGTCAGTTTATCACGATGTGTACAACCGGCGGAACCATCAAAAAAACATCGATGGATCACTTTCAAAATATCCGAAAAAGTGGTCTGATAGCGTGCAAACTGCGCGGCGAAGAGCAGATGCTTTGGGCACGCCTGAGCAGTGGTGATGATGATATTTTCATTGTGACCAGAGAAGGAAAATCGATCCGATTTCATGAAGAGGGAATCCGCGCCATGGGGCGAAGTGCCGCTGGTGTGCGGGGAATTCGGCTGGGGGCAAATGACGAAGTTGTGCAAATGGACGTGCTGCAAAATGACACGGGACTGCTGCTGACGGTCATGGAAAATGGACTTGGGAAAATGACAAAAGTGGCGGCATATCGCAGCCAGAGTCGTGGCGGAAGCGGTGTGAAAGTGGCCAATGTGACTAAGAAAACAGGTTTGGTTGCTGGCGCAAAAGTGATTCCAACCAGTATGAATGGGGATGTGATGATGACCACGAAGTCGGGTCAGGTTATCCGTACGCCGCTGACAGGCATCAAAATTAGTGGTCGAAACACACAGGGGGTTATCCTTATGAAGCCAGCCAAAGGCGACTTTATTCAGTCACTGAGCGTTATGTTAGAACGCCCAGAGCAAGATAGTTTGGTCTAGTTTGACTTTTACTAAGATAACATATATAATATGTACGTGCTTGAGGTGCAGAAATGCTCCAAAGGCCACAATATTAGGCTCTTTGACAACTTTGAATCCTCTCGGTCTTGCCATATAAGTGCATATGTGTGCCCTTGTGTGGCAAGATTTAATAATTAGAATAGCATCTCAAGGAGGTGTTGATTCACCACGTGCGTAAGACACTAGATGAAGAATCCACTGTAGCAATCTTAGGATTAGCTGTCATGGCATCTATTTGTCTTAGTTATTGTTCTTTTATGACAGGTCTTTGAAAAAGGATTTGGGAGAGGTTTCTGAGTACTATGTACAAAGAGCCTCTTTTTTATCCCTTTTGCAGAGCAGCTATCCGCATCTCGATTGGTGGGTGCGTGCGCAGCCACATGCGCATTTTGCCACCTACCGCGTTGCTGATCTGCAGCGGCGCCATGGCGCTTTTCTTCAGCTGACGCGCTGGCGGTGTGTTTTGCGCTAGCGCTTTTAGGGCAGCGATCATCTTGCCGCGGCCGACATATTGGGCTGATCCGGCATCTGCGCCATACTCTCGCCACCGGCTGAATGCGTATAAGATAAGCCCAGCAAGGAACCCAAAGATGATTTCGAGCACAATGCTGATGGCGTAGTGCACACCATAGTTGACGCCATCTTCCCCTCGAGAAAGCACGCTAGCGATGATGCGCGCAATTATTATTACAAATGTATTGATAACCCCCTGCAACAGCGCCATAGTGACCATGTCGCCGTTGGCGATGTGCGCCATTTCGTGCCCCAAAACTCCCTCGATTTCGTCTTTGTTCATGCGCTGCAACAGCCCAGTGCTGACCGCTACAAGCGCCTTGTTTTTGTTCCAACCAGTTGCAAATGCGTTCATTTCTGGCTTGTCATAGATCCCGACTTCTGGTGTTTCTATCCCAATTTGGCTGGCAACATTGCTGCAGACTTGCACCAAAAATGCTTCCATTTCGTTTGCGGGCTGTTTGATTACCCGCACTTTCATCATCCGTTTGGTTGTCCATTTGCTTAAGAGTAAGCTAATGAAGCTTCCGAGGAAGCCAAAAATAGTCGCGAAAACAAGCAGTTGTTTTACATAAATTGTTCCGTCGGGCCCCAGATAGCCGCCGATATTAAACAGGTTCGCAATGATGCTGAACAAGAAAATCACTGCAATATTCATAAGAATCCAGAGGCCGATGCGTCGTATGAGCGCCATAGTAAAGTGGTTACGTCTGCAGGTTACTGAGCAGCAACCGCTTCGTCAAGTGTGTCAGTGAAGACTTTCGCTCGCTCTGCAAGCGTGGCTTCGTCTGCGGCTTGCACCCGTATGCTAATTTTCGGGGTTGTATTTGACGCGCGGAGTATGCCCCAACTGCCGTCTGGCCAGTCGATTCGCACTCCGTCGATGACCACCGCAGTTGGAAATTGCTCTGCCAATTTCATCTGCACAGCCTCCACTATGCTAAATTTTTGGGCTTCTGGTACTTCTTTTTTTGCTTTAAATTCACTCAGGTCTGGCCAGTCTTGGGTCACTTTTTTGAGGAGTTCAGGGGTTTGCATGACGGCCCGCAAAAATCGATATGTCGCTAGCAGCGCGTCGTCGTGGCCATAAAAGTCCTCGGCGAACATGAAATGCCCAGACTGCTCGCCCCCAAGCAGCGCATTGCGGGCGTGCATAGTACGCTCAATGTGGCTGTGCCCCGTTGGGCTCCAGATGACTTCACCGCCCAGTTTGCGTATTTCCTCTGCCAGAGCGGCACTGCACATGATGTCGAGCACGACAGATGCGCCGGCATTTCGACTCAGGAAATCAGCCGTCAGCACATATAAAATATGGTCTGCGGTCAGCATGTCGCCGCCCGCTGTGACCACGCCAACTCGGTCGCCGTCGCCGTCATAGACAAATCCGAATAGGGCTTTTTGTGCCTTGACAGTGGCCAAACAGTCCACCATGTTTTCGGCTTCCTCAGGGTCTGGTTGGTGGTTTGGAAAGGTTCCGTCGATATCACAATAGAGCTCGTGCACGCTGAGCCCCAGTGCTCGCAACACGTTCGGATACGCCGCTCCGGCGATTCCGTTGCCGGCATCAACCACCACAGAAATCGGCGAAAGACCATTACACAGCTGCGTAATAGCATTGGCGTACTCAGCGGTTGCGTCTCTTTGAGTCACATTTTGCATGTCAACTGGCGCGTGTTTGTCGCTGCACGACTGGGCTATTTGATATATTTCTTGCAGCTCTGCGTCGCACACAGAACCCGTTTTAGTACTAATTTTTAGGCCATTATATTCTGCGCCATTGTGGCTAGCGGTCACCTGTAAACTCGCCCGGAAGTCGCCCTCGTGCAGGTTCAGCAAGGTCACGGGTGTCGGGCACCAGCCGCCAAAAGTCACATCTGCCCCGGTGGCTAAGAGCCCCGCAATGAGGTGCGTCACCAGCGGTTCAGTGTGGGTTCGCCCGTCGCCCGTCACCAGATATTTCCCCATGCCGATATACTTTCCGACGGCCTCGCCAAGGCACGCAAAACCAGCTTCGTCGAAGTCAGTTGCGTAGACCCCACGGATGTCGTATGCGCGAAAAATGTGCTGTTTGAGCATTTTATACAAATGAGTCAGAAAGGGGTCGAGCCAGGCACAGTGCATGAATTTGCTCTTTGGCTCTTGTTTTGACAGTCTCATTTTCGTGGTCTTCCAGCACGTCGAGCATGATGTTTGCCACCAGCGCGCAGTCCGCTTCGTCAAAGCCACGAGTCGTTATTGCAGGCGTTCCAAACCGGATTCCGCTTGGGTCAAAAGGTGACCGCGGGTCGTCTGCGATTGAGTTCATGTTCAGCGTAATATGCACTTCGTCTAGCACCGTTTGCGCGACTTTTCCGGGCACGCCCAAGCTGCCGTGCACGTCAGCTAGCAGCATGTGGTTGCTGGTTCCGCCTCCCATCAGCCGCACGCCGCGATCTAGAAATACTTTTTCCATGGCCTTTGCATTTTTCAAAACCTGCTGTGCATAGGTCTTAAATTCGGGTTTCATCGCTTCACCAAAGGCTACAGCGCGTGCCGCCACATGGTGCATAAGTGGCCCTCCTTGCAAACCTGGGAATACTGACTTATCTATTTTCTTTGCGATTTCTGGGTTATCTCGGGTCAAAATTAGCGCGCCGCGTGGCCCCCGAAGTGACTTGTGGGTGGTCGTGGTGATGATATCAAATCCGTCATCAAATGGGTTTCGGAGTGCCCCACCAGCGATCAACCCAGCAATGTGCGCCATGTCCGCCATGGTCAGCGCGCCCACTTCGTCGGCGATGGCTTTCATTTTGGCGTAGTCCACTTCTCGCGTATACGCACTGAACCCTGCCAAAATCAGTTTTGGTTTTTCTCTCAGTGCCACCTCTCGCAGCGCTTCGTAGTCAATTTCGCCAGTGTCTGGGTCTTTCATTTTGTACCGCACAAAGTTAAACACCTTGGCCACGTGTGTGACGGGGTGCCCGTGGGTCAGGTGGCCGCCGTGGCTCAGGTCCATTCCCAGCACGGTCTCGCCTGGTTGCAGCAGCGCAAAATAAACCGCGACGTTGGCGTTTGCACCTGCGTGCGCTTGCACATTTGCGTGCTTGCACCCAAAGAGTTTACACGCTCGCTCAATCGCAATTCGCTCGATTACATCTGTATACTCCTGCCCTCCATAATAACGCTTGCCCGGATATCCCTCACTGTACTTGTTGGTAAACACACTGCCGTTGGCTTCCAGCACGGCCTTGCTGACATAGTTTTCACTCGGAATTAGCTCAAGCCCGTCGCGCTGACGGTGGGTTTCGCCGACCAAGGCAGCATAAATTTCAGCGTCCTGAGCCTCGATGTGGGGTGCGTAACTCATAATATGGGGGATTATTCGCCGCCAGTCTACGCATTTTTGTGCCCCCTCGCAATCTGATTTTGGACGATTATTCCTCTAGATATGACCGGCTCACTAGGTTCATTTCGTCGTCAAACGTGTACACCAGCGGCACCCCCGTCGGGATGTTTACTGTGCGGATTTCCTCTGGCGTGACCCCTTCCAAAAACATCACCATCGCGCGGATGCTGTTGCCGTGCGCGCTGATGATAAGCCGCTCGCCAGCTGCCACCTTGGGCAATATTTCTGCTTCAAAATAGGGCTTCACGCGTGCCACCGTGTCCTTCAGGCTTTCTGTCGCCGGCAGGTTTTTTGGGTCAATTTTGGCATACCGCGGGTCGTTTATCGGGTGCCGCGGGTCGTCTTCGGCCAGCGCTGGTGGGGGCGTGTCAAAGCTCCGCCGCCACGTGAAAACCTGATCTTCGCCTACTTCAGCAATTTTTTCAGCATGGCTAAAACCCTGTAGCGCACCATAGTGCCGCTCGTTTATCCGATAGTCTTTTATGACTGGTAACCACAGTGCGTCCATTTCCTCCAGCGCCAGGTGCAGCGTTTTTATCGCCCGTTTGATGTAACTCGTATACGCCACGTCAAACACAAATCCGTTCTTTTTCATTAGCTTTCCGGCGTTTTTTGCTTCAGCGATTCCCTGTTCTGTCAGCGGCACATCTGTCCATCCAGTAAACTTTTTAGCTTTATTAAACGTGCTCTGCCCATGGCGAATGATGACGAGTTTTTTCATGATTTCATTTTACTCGCCCAGCGCGTAAAGCGCAACCCCGCACGCGACCGAGACATTGAGCGACTGTTTTGCGCCCCGCATCGGAATCTCTACTACGCGGTCGCACAGCCTCAGCAGCTCGTCAGAGATGCCGAGCACCTCATTTCCGAGCACCAGTGCGCGCCGTTGAGGGAGCGGTCCCACGTCAAATATATCTGTACTATCAGCAGTTTGCTCCAGCCCGATAATGCAATATCCCTCTTTTTTGAGCTCTAAAATGGCCTTTGCTGCGTTTTCGTTTTGCTCCCACCAAAGGGCATTTTCAGCGCCCAGACTTACTTTTTCTATACGCCGGTCGGGGGGCGCGCCCGTATATCCGCAGATCAAAACGCCCCCCCAGCCAGCCGCGTCAGCCGTACGAAAAACCGCTCCTACATTATGCAGAGAGCGGATATCTGGGCACACGATAATGCGATTTGGTCGCATTACTTTTTCTTTGTTTCAGCTACTGGTTTTGCTTTTGTTTTCGCCCACTTCTTGAGCGTCTTGATCGCTTTTGCGCTCAGTTTCATTTTCTCCACTTTTCCTGTTTCGGGGTTAAACATCCGCTTGGCGAACAGGTTCGGACGAAAAGTCCGTTTTGTTGCTTTCAGCGAGAACGGGCGGTTATTTCCGCTGGTGGTGCGCTTTCCAGTCATTTGGCATACTCGGCTCATGGCTCGTGTGGTTACTCGCGGACTATAGTCCACTTTGCGTCGGCGTCAAGTTTTCTGTATAATAAGCCCATGAAAAGTCCAGTTGTCGGCGTCATCATGGGGTCAAAGAGCGATTTGCCGGTCATGCAGGCGGCGGTCGACGTGCTGACAGATTTTGGGGTCGCGCACGAGGTCACGGTGGTCAGTGCGCATCGCACGCCAGACCGCATGGTCGAGTACGCCAAAGCTGCTGCAAGTCGCGGCATTAAGGCAATAATCGCCGGTGCGGGAGGCGCTGCGCACCTGCCTGGAATGGTCGCGAGCCTGACGCACTTGCCGGTCATCGGAGTACCGGTTTTGTCGTCAAACAGCATTGCGGGGGTCGATAGTTTACTGTCGATTGTGCAGATGCCAGGCGGCGTTCCGGTTGCCACGGTCGGGGTCGACAATGCCAAAAATGCTGGCCTGCTGGCCGTGCGAGTTTTGGCTACGAGTGATGAAATTCTAACCACAAAACTGGAGGATTTTGCTACTGCACAAAAAGAAAAAGTGATGGCCCAAGTGGCTAAAATGGAGCAATGAAAATAGAAATACGGCCAGCAGAAATGATAGACGCTGAGGCTATTTGTGGGCTCTATGTGAGTGAGGGAATGCATCCACAGTTTGCTGATCGAGAGAATATCATTCGTCAAAATTTTGAAAAACAGCTTGGAAAAAAAGAGCATTTTTGGCTTGTTGCAATGTATAAAAATATGATTGTAGGAGTTTTGCATGCCCGTGAAATGCAGTGGCTTTCAAATTTAAAACCCTATCTATATGTTCAGATGCTAGTAGTAATTCCGCTTTTGCGAAAGCAGGGGATTGGAACAAAAATTATGCAGTATCTAGAAAATATAGCATGTGAAAGATATGTAGCGATTTGCCTTGATTCAAGTATGGAGCGAACTCCGGCACACAGTTTTTACTCCCAGCTAGAGTATGAAAATGAGGGTGTTTTCTTTACAAAAATGCTCTAGTCCTCCTTTTCAACATGCTTTGTGATGGCTTTTGTTTCGGCTTCTATCTCCACTTGCTGTTGCTCAAGCTGCACAAATAGCCGCTCGATTTCGTTGTGCGTGTCGGCAATGGCGATCGAAACATCTCCAATTTTCAGCACCTGCCCCTTTTTTTGCGCCTCCTGCATCTCTGTTTCTAGCTGCTTCATTTTTTCCTCCAGCGCCATTATCTCATTTTCGGTCTCCTCGATGCGCTTTAAAAATGGCCGCAATTTCTTTTTTAGTTGCCTTTGCAGCACATAATTATTCGTCGTTGATTTCTTTTTTTGCACTGCCAAAGCGTGCATGGGGGCGGGCTCGTTCCAGCCAACTTGCTTCAAAAACTGGTCATATGACCCGCGAAAGTGGGTGACTTTTCCGTCATCAAAAACAATAAGCCGGTCGGCAAAAGACCGCAAAAGTGCCTCGTCATGGGTCACACACACAATCGCCCCGTCATAGTCCTGCAGCCCATTTGCGAGTGCAGTGCATGATTCCATATCAAGGTGATTAGTCGGCTCGTCAAGCAGTAAAATGTTGTGCGGCACCAGCATCAGTTTGCCAAGCGCAAGGCGCGATCGCTCACCCCCAGACAGCACTTTCAGGTGGCGGTGGCGCTTGTCTCCCTCAAACATCAAACTACTACATAGCTTGTGAATATCCTCGTCGGTGGCCATGCGGGTGATGCTTCGCAGCACCTCAAACACGGTTTTTTCTTTGTCTTGTTGGGGCACATTCATCTGCGAAAAGTGCCCGATTTGCGCGTCTGCATTGTGCTTTATGGTTCCAGTTTGGGGCTCCTTTTTGCGGGCAATCAAGTCAAGCAGGGTCGATTTTCCGCGGCCATTTGGCCCCACAATCCCAACTCTGTCACCTGGATAAATCGTCAAATCAAGATCGCGGATGAGATCTTCTGCGTCATATCCAAACGAAAGTGAGTTGGCGCGGATGACCACATCGGCCTCAAAGGGAGAGGCCTGAAATGAGAAATGAACCGGCTTGATCGGTGGCAGTTTCGGCAGCTTTTTTACCTTGTCCAGCATCTTGATCCGGCTTTGTACCAGCCCTGCACTGCGCGCACCAGAGCGAAACTCGCTGATGAATTTGTGTGTTTTGGCATCCTTTTTTTCTTGGTTTTGCCGCGTCCGTTTATGAATCTGCTCCTCGTGAGCAATTTGCTTTCGCAGCTTGCTGGGGCCGCCTTCCGCCTTTTTGATGCCCTGTCGGTGGATTGCCATCGTGTGGGTCACGACGCCCTCCATGAATGTTTGGTCGTGGGTGACTAAAATGAACGTGCCCTTCCAGTTTTGAAAAAATCGCTCGAGCCAGCGAAGCGAGGTGATGTCTAAGAAGTTGGTGGGTTCGTCGAGTAGTAAAATATCTGGGCGCGACAGCAGCGCCTTGGCCAGGTTGATGCGCACCTGGTAGCCCCCCGAAAACTGCTGTGGGGGCAGGTGCTGTTCAGCCTCAGAAAACCCCAGTCCATATAACATTTTAGCCGCCAGCCACTCTTGGCCTTTGTCATTGCCCAGCAGCCCCTGGCACGCCTCGGCGCGCACGCTGCCCTGCGTAAAGGAAATATGCTGGTTCACGGCCTCCAGCGTCTTGTCTTCGCGCACGTGCACCTGGCCATCTTCTGGCCACAGATCTCCCTTAATGATATTGAGTAGAGTCGATTTTCCATGGCCGTTTAGCCCAATCAAACCGACTTCCTTCGTGCACCGCAAAAGTCACATCAGAAAAAAGGACTTGGTTGCCATATGATTTTTCAATTCCGTGTGCGCGTATCATGCAGTTGTCACTGTACTGAAACTGCCACAAAAACACAAAACGACTCGGTCTGACTTGCAAATCTGCGTAGCATAAACCACAATGACAACTGATGAGCGACCCGCTTTTTGACCAAATAATCAGCCCAAAAAACCTCCAGGAGGCATATTTTTCAGTGGCAGAAAAACTGGCAGATGGCGGCAGAAATCGCTTTTTTGCGGGCATCGACGGCATTTATTTAGACAGAACCGCATCAAACATTTTGCAGTTCCTGACTGAGATTAAGGCTGACCTATTGCACAACCGGCCAGTGCGCCCAATTCGCCGATATGAAATTCCGAAAAAGACGCACGGAACGCGCATTGTGTATCATTTTGCAATGCACGACCGGGTGCGATCGGCGGCCATAAATCAGGTGCTGGGGCCCATTTTCGAGGCGCACTATAGTCCTTCGCTGTACTCATATCGGGCAGATGCGCCCCACACAAAGGCCGTGCGCACGGTGCGCCGGCGGGTGCTGCGAACGGCTAAACCAGTGTCGATGTATCGCGCAGATGTGGCCAATTATATTCATACGATTAACCTAGAAAAGCTGTGGAAGAAGCTAGAGGCAATGCCGCTTTCACCGCGCGTGTTGGAGGCTTTGCGGCCGTTTGTGTTTCCGCCACAATTTGAGATTCCGCTCATAAATACCACGGTCGGAATCCTGCAGGGGGTGGGCATTGTGGCGCACTTTTCTAACTTGTACTTGACTGATCTCGACCACCAACTGACCCACATGGTTGAGCTGTATCGGCGCGTGGGCGACGACTTGCTGCTGATGGAACCAGACGAGCAAAAACTGAACGTGGCGATCGCCCACACGCATAGCTATCTAGCGGCGCATGACTTGAGCATCCAAACCGAAAAGTCAGTCAAAACAACGACGCATGGGCATTTTGATTTTTGTGGATATGTTTTTGAAAACCAGCGCACTCTGATAAATAATCGGTCAGTTGCGCGACATATAAATGCATGGAAACGGCACTTGCGCTATAATCCGAACCAGACAGAAAATGGCCGCAAAAACCAACTAATAAAAGAGTGGCTGTCGGTGCAACAGGGGCTGCTGGTCAAATGGGGAGCGCTGCTGAAAGGGTATAGTCTGGCCAATGACGACGAGCAAATGAAGCAGATTTCGCTGGCATTTGCGCGCCATGTGACTAAATTTCTCTATGGAAAATATACGCACAAAAACCACAAAAACGCCCAAGAAATAATACACCAACTCGGCCTGCCGAGCTTCTATACTCTCTTCTCTCATGTCCACCGAAAAGGCCTCGCACCAGAACGCGCACCTCTATGGGGAGCTCAACGAGCGGCTCGTCGTCGGCCGAAAAATACGGTTTAGCCACAAGCAAAAAACCTACTTTCGTCGTCACATTTGGCACAAATATAAAACTCTGTTTTGGGTGCTGTGTGGCATTACGGCGGGCATTACTTTGCTGGAGTTGGCACTGCCGGTTGTGCTGCAACTGGTGGTGGCTCCGCGTGTGCTGAGCCTCGACCTGGCAGGTGCCCATGTGGGTGCGGTGGTGGCTGGAGTGGCGGCTGTGGCATATGTCACGGGGCAGATTGTGCGGCTGTGGCATGAGAAAAAACTACGGATAAATGTGGTAAACCAAGTGCGCGAGGTTGCCTATTTTCATGCACTGGGGCGCCCAAACGCCGAACGAAAAATGTTTCAAAAAGGTCGACTAATTGCCCGCATCACCTACCATTTGGGGCTGTTGCAACTAGGGCTTGGGAATGCGCTTTTTGGTGCCATAAAGGGCATTTGCCTGCTGGTCGGGTTGCTTGTCATTTCTGCGCTTTTCTCGCCATTGCTGTTGCTGTTTATGCTGTTTATGACTGGTCTGGCGGCACTGTGTGTCTTTGTTGGGTACCGCATCTCCATTCGCCAAATCAGCCGTATGACCACCATGAGCTCGCACATTGTTCGGCACGTGGTTGAGTCGCTGAGCGACCCGTCTGCGCTGCGCAGCCACGACCACCAGTTATGGGCGCGCGACACGTTTCAAAACTTGGTTGATATTGACTCGCACTATCGCCTGCGCCGCGAGGTCTGGCTGCAGGCCATGCCGTTTGTGCTGGGGGTGCTGGTTACGTTGGTGGTGGGGCTGTGGGGGCTACTGACACTGTGGTTTCCGGCTATTGACCTGCGGCCGTTGGGCAGCCCCATTTTGCTCTATGGCACACTCGGGCTCTCGGTCGAGCTGCTCTACCTCAGCTTGCGGTTTGGGCTCTATTTGTTTCCGCTGCGGCTCGGGCTTTTGCTGCTGCTGCCAGAATCTGGAGCCGCCCCAAAAGTCACCTTCCCAGAGCCGCTTTCGGCGCTTTCTTTTTCGTCCTCTGGGCTAAAGCTACCCTCTGGTAAAAAGAAAAAACCACTGCAAATGGCGGTTCAGTTTGGGGCGATTACATTTGTGCAGACCCCCGAAATCCGCCATGCGCAATATGCCTATCGGGTGTTTTCGGGGCAGCTGAACCGCGTGTGGTCGCGGCCACTCATGGTGCACCGCAATGGCGAAAAACAGTTTTATAAAGAGTGGGCGCGCAGCGAAAATGCGGTGCTGGCGCTGGCTCCGCTTGACCAAGGCGAGCGCACTACGCTCAGCTATTTGCTGCACAAACCAGAGTTGCAGGTCACCCAAGATGATATTGCGCAGCTCTCAGCGCGGCTTGCACCAATTATGCATTTGGTGCCATTTTTGGGGCAGCCGCTGGGTGCCAGTTTCGACGTGCGTTGTCACCTGTGGGGTTGGCAAGAGCGATGCATGCTCGAGCTGCTCCGGATGTACTTAAAACCAGAAATGGTCGGGGTTTTTCATCCGTGCATGGAATCAGCCACCGGCAGTGAGTATACCGCATTACTACGCCATCTGACAGGCTCAGGCCAGCTGACAATGGTCATGCCGTGCTTAACTGTTCCAGGCTGGGCAGCGGGCACAAAAAACCATCAAATAATTGAGTTATAAATCAAGTTCAATACAATCAATCTGATATGATTTTTACACCGAAAAAAGCCAAAAAAAGTGCCAACAAATTGATGCCACTGGGGGTTCTTTTTGTGCTTGGTTTGGGCGCTCTTTCGTTTTTTGTACAGGGCAAGATTAGCCTGCCGCAGGCCACTGATTTCACGGCCAGCAGCACCAAAACAGCCGGCCATGCGTTTGACGGGCAGGTGTTTTTTAATGATAAACCAGATGAGTTTTTCTTGCTCCAAACCCTATCAAAGGCTGTCGACCGGGCGCAAAAATCTGTTGATATTGCTGTGTTTTCCTATGATGATGTGTTGCTGCACTTGGCGCTTAACAAGGCGATTGACCGGGGCGTAAAGGTTCGCGTGCTGGTCTCTGACAGCAACAAGGCGAATGTGGAGCGACTGACAGGGCCGCAAAAAAATAAGTATGAAATCCAGTTTGCAGATGATAAAAGTGCCAATGAACTGATGCACCACAAGTTCACTATTATAGACGGTGAAACGCTATTTTTTGGTTCTGGAAACTACACGATGTGGCAGGAAAAGTTCGACCCGAGCTTTACTTTGCAGACCGCAGAACCACAGGTTGTACGGGTTTTTGCAACCGAGTTTGACCTGATTTGGAACGGAAAAACCGCCACAAGTAAACTGCGCAGCGGGAAGTTTAAGCCGTTTGCACGGCGGATTCAGTTTACTGACGGCACGCTTGATATTTGGCTTGGGCCGGGTTTTTTACAAAACAGTTTGCAGACCCGTGTGATAGAGCTGATAAATAGCGCCGAGTCGTCGGTCGAGGTTCTTATGTGGCAGCTCAACGACAAGGCGATAACTAAGGCACTGCTGGCCAAAGCGGCCGCTGGGGTGCGGGTCACGGTGATCGTGGATGATAAATATGCAGGCACAAGCCAGTCAACAACTGACTTGTTGGTTGGTCAGCCAGGCGTCGAATTGCTCTCTGATAGTGCGCTGACGGGCACAATGCCAGACGCGCCGACCAAAAACTTCAATCCATATATTCATCAGCACACGCTGATAATCGACCAAAAACGCATCATTACTGGCACAAATAACTGGACATTTCGAGGCTTTTTCCGAAATGACGAAGCGGCGATTGAGACCGATATTTCATCAATTGTAAATGCGTTTAACACCAGTTTTGTGTTTCATCGCGACCGCTTGCGCTAAAAACCTAAAAGGAGCTTTGAAAAAGGGGCGATTTCTGTTATAATAAGCAGATTAATTTCAATCTATGTTCAAACGCTTTCATTTACTTTTTGTTGCACTTATTGCTGTTTTTAGCATCAGTACTACATTTGCACAAGTTTCCCCTAATATGTATTTTCAGAATTGGACCAGGGAAAATGGTTGGCTGAACTGCATGTTTTATGATCCACCAACGACGAATTGTGATCCTGACTTTTATGATAGTAGTGGAACTTTGCTCTCTGTTTTTTGGGAAAATCCTGTAACATTTGAATCTTTAACCACTTTTGAGACAGGATCTGGAAGCTATACACTCGAGAAAAAACTGATTGATCCAACGGGTGAAATTGGCCGCTTTAATGAACTTTTGACATTTGAAATTACAATCACGCCAACCGATCCAAACCACATAAACAATGGTGGAACAGTGAACCCATGGCCAGTAACGGTGTTGGATAATTTCTCTAGTTACAGCTATGGAACATTGCAGCAAAATTATGATTATGTGCAGGCGTATTCAATTGAGTATCCACTGGTAGGAAGCTCGCTGGGTTTCCCACATCCGCCCACTGAAACAGAATTTTTTGCAAGCACTGGTCGATGGCAGATCGGAGAAAATGCAGCAGCAGGACCACTAACGCTCTATTTGCAAATAGAACTGAATACGAGTTTAGACTGCCGAATTCATGAAAATAAAGTGGCAATGCAAACGGACATTGGTGGGAGTATTGAGGTGATTGAGGATACGGAAGAGTTCCTTGTGGGGGATTGTAGCGTGGCTGATTTTGATATTACGCTCGAAAAAACGATTAGCCCAGAAAGTGATAATTATCCAGGACCATATGAACCAGGGGATCGAATTAAATACTTATTAACTGCAAACAGTCCAACAGGAGATTGGGCGTTTGAAGAGTGGGGCCTTATGACTGAGCCATATGCGAGTTATTATGGACTGGCACGAGCATATTATGGAGAAGCAATTTATG
>JAHDDZ010000006.1:23819-24152 GCA_020629095.1 Candidatus Altimarinota bacterium
CATTGCCCCGGGATCAGGAGGCGGAGGGCTAGAGACAGTAGTTCCAGCGGGTACGATTTATGACCCAGTAACTGGTGAGTGGGAAATAGCTGGTGCAACGGGAACGAGCATTACCCTCGAGTTAGTCGCAGAAGTGCAAGCAACAGCGTGTGATAGTATCATCACGAACCGGGCAGAGGTTGCATTTCATGACACCAGCACCAGTGCAAATGTTTGCGCAGCAAGTATTGCAGAGATCTCTACAGCATCAGCGATTGTCTGCCCGACAGAACGTGAAGTGTGTCTTGATAAAGTAGTAACTGGTGGCGAATTGCTGCCAGCTGACTTTACCTT
>JAHDDZ010000007.1:0-7083 GCA_020629095.1 Candidatus Altimarinota bacterium
CCAATGCCACAGCCATCTGTGACGCTTTCGGTCGCGCCGCCTTTGGCGTAATGGATCACCGGCGTGCCGCTCGCCATGGCCTCAATTGGCGTGAGGCCAAAGTCCTCTTCTGCGGGAAACAAAAAAGCTCGCGAAGTGGTATATAGAGCAGGCAAATCACTGCTGGGAACATAGCCCAAAAAAGTGATATTATCAGCTTCCAGCTCAGTCGCTAGCGCCTGCATGGCTTCCAATTCGGGGCCAACCCCAGCCAGTTTCAACGGTAGCCCAAGCCGCGCAAACGCCCGCACGAGCAGGTCAAATCGCTTATAGGGAATGAAGCGACCGACAGCCAAAAAGTGGGTTCGTGGCGCTTCAAGATTACCTTCAGCCAAATAGGGTGCGGTGTCAACACACGGATAAATCGTGGTCGCTTCTCGATTATAGTATCTCATAATGCGGTCTGCGACGTAATTTGAATTGGCAACAAAGTCAGTCACAGAGTGGGTTCCAGCTTTGTCAGCACGGCGGAGATACGCCATGAGTGGCGACCAGAAAAGCGCCTTCAGGGGGCGCATCCACACAGGCACTTTGTACTGACTTTTGTACTCTTTTTCAGCATGATATAAGTACCGTGTGGGCGTATGACAATAGCAGATATGCCGCTGGTGTGGCGCAATTTTTAGGCACTTGGCGAACGCACTTGCCGACGAAATGATCACGTCAAAACCCGACAGGTCAAGCCCCCGAAACGCACTGGGAAAAAACGGCAACAGCCACTGGTGTTTAGCCCGAAATCTCTCTGGTAGCCGCTGCAGCCATGTGCCGCGCAGGCGGTTTTTCAGCTGTGGAAAGTGCTCTGCGTTATGCACCGAGGTGAAGATGGGCGCGTCTGGAAAGGCCTCTGCGAGCGCCTCGACCACGTGCTCGGCGCCGCCGCGGTTGGTCAGCCAGTCGGCCACGATTGCTACTTTCATGTGTCTATCATATACGAAAAAGGTGGGATTGCAACAAGTACAATCCCCTCTTTTACAGCTACAACAGAAATTACAGGGCTGGTGTCCACGTGTAGTATCGAGAATGGATTTCATACTTAAACACATCGCCTGCTTCACTATATTCTGACGTGACATCCATCACCTGAAAGCCACAAAACTTTGCAACGGTGTTTATATAGGACTGTATATAAGACTGAACATATCCAGCACTTCTCGGCAATTTTGCAAAAACAGTCGCCGTAAACCGTGCTTGTTTTGAATAATTATCCCATTTCTGTTCTGTCTGGATATAAAGAGAAACAATGCAACCAGTCTTTTTTGAAAAAAGTGTTTCTAGCCCCTTTTTGAAGTTTCGCTTTGCACGAAACGTGTAAAACAATGTCATATTATTAGTATTGGTGACCGCCGCACCACAACTGGCACGCTGGCCACCAATACCCGAAACCGAGCTGTAAAAGAGCGGGGCAATTGCCCCTTTTTGGGCTTCGCAGCCATTCGGCTGTTTTGAGCTCCGCGTTGCTTCGAAAAGCAAAGCTAAAAGACAGAAACCACACTCTCTTTATAGATTCTATAATACCACTTGTCAACTGCCTACCGCAAACCGTCACTGCTCGTTTCGATGATTTTGCTCGTGTCCAAGTTGGCCACTAGGTCAGAAATACCCTGCTGGAGGGTGATTCTAGGGACATAGCCAAGCTCATTTACGATGCGGCTGATGTCAGCATGCTGCCCTTTTACATAGCCCTCCTTGACCGGATTTGGAATGTAAATGGGTTTTACGTCGCTGCCCAGCTGGGTCTGAATTACCTCAAAAATGGCATTAAACGAAGTTCCCTCTCCGCGCCCAATATTATAGACTCGAGCGCCCAAATCGGCCTCGTGGTTCATGGCCAGGGTGATTGCTTGAATGATATCGCGCACCTCAGTAAAATCACGGAACTG
Source organism: Candidatus Altimarinota bacterium (assembly GCA_020629095.1). GTDB lineage: Bacteria > Patescibacteriota > Gracilibacteria > UBA4473 > UBA4473 > JAHDDZ01. Next base: position 1,920 of record JAHDDZ010000007.1, read on the forward strand.
GTCACCATCGCCGTAAATGACGGGCGAAAGCCCGCGCGCGATGTCCCACAAAAACTGACTTATCATATTGGCATAGCGGCCTTTCGCCTCTTCAAATGAACCATAGACACTCATGAACCGAAATCCGATGATCTGCAGCTCAGGCGCTACCTGATTGTAACACCGCGCCATGTGCTCATATGCGCATTTTGTCACGGCGTAGTGGTTTGGCGGAACCGTGTGCTGATCTTCATAGAGCGGTATCGGGTTGTTGCCGTACAGGCTGCTTGTGCTGGCATAGAGCACTTTTTTGGCACCCGTGGCACGGGCAAACTCAAGCGTGCGCGCAAAACTCTCTATGCTGTTGCGATAGCCCCACACCAGCGGGCTATCCCCGTTTGGCACGTTGTGGTTGCCCTCCATAAACATGGGCGCAGACGACGTGCCTGCCAGCGCGATGACCACGTCAAATGCTTCGCCGCAGGCCTCTAAATCCGCCTGAACACACGCATCGCCCTTGACATATTTTACCCCAGAAACTAGGTTTTTCCCGCTGCCCAGATATTCATTTTCAAGCACTGTCACGCCGTGCCCAGCGCCCGCAAGTGCATTGCTCAGGTTTGACCCAATGAACCCCCCGCCACCAGTAATAAGGATATTCATGCAACTAAAATGCGAGTAAGAGCCGTGACTGAAATGGCAATCCACGCGGCGTTCATCAGCGCTGCTGGCAATGCCCGACTGGCAAAACTGTCAAGCGCGAGGCCCCCTGCGCCGACTATTTGCAGCAGCTGATAGCTGATTTGGTCTGCCGTTAAGTAGCCAAAACTTAGTGCCGAAAAAGCCACTAGCAGCAGCACCATACTGGCATATCCAACCACGCGTATTGTTTTTTTCATCTGGCTTAGTGTACGCCCCACCACCGATGTTGCAAGGCATTTTGCACGTCAACTCCCTCGGCCGTCAGCCGCTGCGCTTTGGTCTTTTCGCCGCCTGCGCGATTGTACTCACCCACCTCGCCAGAGGCTTTCACGACCCGATGGCACGGCACGCTCGGGTCGTAGTTTTGGCGCATGACTGTGCCCACAGCCCGCGCTGCACCAGGGCTGTCTGCCAGCTTTGCCACGTCACCATATGTCAAAACGCACCCCACCGGGATGCGTTTTACAACTTCGCGAACAGCCTCTGCAAACGGCTTCACTGCCCTATACTGACTTGCTGTCATCTCCAGTCACTTTGTCAGCAACCGTTTCAACGCCCTCTTTTGCCTTGTCAGCAACAGTTTCAACTGCCTCACCTGCTTTGTCAGCAACAGACCCTACTGCTTCTTTTCCTTTTTCCATAACATCTCCGGCAACTTCTTTTGTTTTGCTCCACGCGTCTTGCACCACTTTTGCACTGGCAATGCCCGCCGCTGCGTTTTTAATACCCGCCACGTCAGCACTAAACATAGCTTTGAAGAAGTCCCCCACCTTGTTGTTTGACTGCTTTAGGTGTGCCCGCAAATCTGCACCAGATTGTTTGGTGTACAGCATTCCGTATGTAGCCCCGATAAGCCCGCCGATGATGAGTGGAAGTAGTCCGCGCATATGTAATGTAAAGATTATATCACTTTCAGTTTACAAATCTGCCAGCGTGTGTAAACTGTTTCTTGTTGATAATTCGTTACAAAATTGTATGAAACGCACTTTTAAGTCCCCTACTGGAACCGAAGATTTCTTGCCCGCAGACCACGATTATTTTACATTTGTAAAGAAAGTAATGCGGCATCGGTTTCGCCAGAGCGGCTTTCGGCGGATCAGCCCACCTGTTTTTGAGGAAGCGGCCTTGTTTGAAAAGTCACTTGGGCTGAGCAGCGAGATCGTCGACAAAGAAATGTATCATTTTGAAGACCGCCACGGGCGCACTTTTGCCCTGAGGCCAGAGGTTACAACTGGGGTCGTTCGAGCATTTATCGAGCACAAAATGGCCGACGCCCCGCTGCCCACAGAGCTCTATTACATCGAGCCATGTTTTCGTTTTGAACGACCAAAAAGCCGCACCAAGCGCGAGTTTTATCAGTTTGGAGCTGAGGTAATCGGCGAGAGCGACCCAGCGATTGACGCCCAGATAATGTACCTCGGGCATCAAATTTTGCGTGACTTAGGCATCAGCGAGGGCATTGATCTGCACATGAATACGATTGGAAACCCAGACGACCAGAAGGAATATTTTGCTGCGCTGGCTGATTATTTTAATGGAAAAGAGCGGTCTCTCAGCCCTGAAAAGCGCGAAAAACTAAGCCAAGGAAAGTACCTTGAGCTGCTGAACCCAACCACCGAAGATGAGGAAATCCTTGTGAAAATGGCGCCTAAAATGGTGGATTTTTTGAGTACAGAAAGCCGTGCATTTTTTAACCAGACGGTGGAGTATCTTGACAGTTTTGGCATAGCTTATCACCTTGACCCAGGGCTTATTCGTCCGGTGGAATACTACACACAGACAACGTTTGAGTTTCGTGAAAGTGGCACCCGAAAGAAGGTCCTGGCGGGTGGGCGATATGACGGACTGGTAAAAAAAATGGGTGGGGGAAATGTGGGCGCGTGCGGCTTTGCAGGGGGTGTTGAGCGGGTTATTGGGCTCATGAAAGAGCGTGGAATTGAGGTGCCACACAAAGATTATATTGATGTTTTTGTGGCCGCCACTGGGCCAGTCGCCAAAAAGAACGCGCTGCCGGTTCTGGTACAGCTACGCGAGCATGGGTTTCATGCCGTAGGGGTGCTGGGCAAAACGAGCATGCAAGAGCAGCTGAAACGTGCGCAGCAGTTTGGGGTGAAGTGGACTGTGCTGATGGGCGACAAAGAAGTCGAAAATGATGAAATTATTATCCGTGACATGGACCGTGGAAAAAACGAAGTTGTGCCGCGCGCAGACGTGCTGGCGGAGCTGGACAAGCGCATTGGGACTGACAAACTCGACACCACAACAGACTTTTTGGGACACAATTAGGCACTTCAAAAAGCTACACCAACGGAGTAGCCTTTTAAGGTTTAAAAAAGATGCATTTATGTAACTGAAAAGTCACATAAGTCATCTAATTCTACAATTTCCTCTTTACCCTTTCTCTCTAAAAGAATTAAAGCAGGTAGAACATCAAAGCTGTAGTACTCTACAACTTTTGCTACAAGGATAATTCCAGAGCTCAGAATTGCTCTTATTATTTGTCCGTTTTTAACGAACTTCATTCTAAATCTGAGAACTTCAATGTCTGAAGCTTCCATTATAATATGACTCTCTGCCATCATTTCTAATTTAAAAAGTGATAAAAAACTCCTCTGCACCTGGTGGCTATCCGTTGGTGTAAAAGAGCTGAGGCATTGTGCCTCAATGGGTTTGGGCTGCCACTTTTGGCAAAACACAAACACCATTTTTATTATACATCAATTTTTTGCAATCTGTCAAACTTTTGCAATCCCCTCCCCGTTGACTATACTTAGGCCATGCATGCACTCATCCTCGCTGGGGGGTTCGCCACGCGCCTGTGGCCACTGACTGAAAACCGCGCAAAGCCTTTGCTTGTGCTGCACGGAAAGACAATTTTGGCGCACATTTTGGCGCAAGTTCCGGCAGATGTTACTGTGACCGTCGTGGCCAATTTTGCCTTTGCTGATGATTTCATAGAAGAGTTGAAACGCATAAACCGTCCAAAAACGCAGTTGTGGTGTGAGCCTAGCACATCTGACGGAGAGAAGCTAGGGGCGCTTCGAGCGATCAGCGAATGCGTGCGTGACCTGAAAATAGAGGATGAAATAGCCCTGCTGGCGGGTGATAACCTGCTGCCCAGCTTTGATTTTGGTGACCTGGCGGTGACCGAAAATGAAGCAAAAATCATTGTGCGCGACATCGGCGACATCGTGCTGGCGCGATCTTTTGGCGTGGCGGAGGTTGAAAATAGCGTAGTACAATCATTTGTAGAAAAACCCCAAAACCCAACCTCGAGCCTCATTAGCACTGGGTTTTTTGCCCTTGGGCGTAACTGCATAAACCACCTGCACGACTGCGCTGCTGCCCAGCCCGACGCGCTGGGGGGCGTCATCCCCTACTTGCTGCGACATGGCACTGCCGTGGGTGCGGCAGAGTACGCTGGAGAGTGGTTTGACGTGGGCAGCTTTGCGGCATATCTTGATGCGCACCGAACACTTACTCCCCAAAAAAATGAGGTTGATAAAAATGGAAACCAAATCAGTGGTAGCGTATGGATTTCTCCGTCTGCTGAGGTGAAAAACAGTATATTGCACGACTGCATCGTCTATGACAACACGGTCGTAGAAAACTGCCACGTGTCGTGCAGCGTGATTGACAGTGATGCTATGCTCAGCGGGGTGGACATCAACCAAAAGCTGATACGGGCAGGGCTGCAACTAAGCCATTGATGCCCCCTGCGAAATACTCTTTACGGGGTTCCCGCTGCCTAAAAGTTGATTGCTTTTTATTGCATTAAATATCTTTCCAGCACCTATTGGGTCACTGCTCATGTTCATGACTGGTGCGCCATTTTCGAGCCACATAAAGACGCTCACGGGCTTGCCCTCTGTGTTGGTTGCGTTAAATGAAACGCCCCCTCGGTCAAAGAACTTTCGGCGTGCTTTTTCCCCTAATTTAAATACATCCAGCGTTTCAAACGCCCAGCTGACAACGCCTTTTGTGTCTGCTAGCGTTTGCTTAATCCCCGTCAATTTCACCTCTTTTACTTCAGTTCCGTCCATATACGAAATCACTTTTCCAGCCGACTGCACCTTGTCATTAAACACACTCGCACGGAAAGGTCCATATTGATCCAGCAGCTTCACGCGCTTACTGTGTTCGGCTATTGTTCCCGTAAATGCCTTTTGTTTACTGGCTTTTTCAGTTTGCTGCAGCAGCGCAATAAACTGATTACTAGCGTCTTTTGGCGTTGTGCGAGTTATCATCTGCTGCCACATGGCACCATCTTTTGCCTCTATCGTATCAATAAAATGCTGCCGCAAAACCCGCTTTGGCTCCGTGTCACCGACCATAGTCTCGCGCAGTTGGTTACGAGTTGACCTGGCAATCAGGCCTCCGGAGTACGCCGCGTCGACTAAATCCTTTGTCAGACTGCTTTTATACGGGTCTCCGTCACTCTTTTTTCGTTCTTTATTAATCGCCTTTCGCGCATCCTCCAGCT
>JAHDDZ010000007.1:7093-19471 GCA_020629095.1 Candidatus Altimarinota bacterium
GCCCATGGCATCATGTGCGGTAAAACAGTTTTCTCTGTCTCTTTTTTGTTTTTGTCCCCTGGGTTTAGCCACTCAAAGTTCCCCTCGCCCGATAGCAGCTGCACACCCTGCATCAAAACAGGAATCCCTACTGCCACAGTGGCATATGCCACACCAGCCCACTCCAGACCATTCAATCCATATCCCAACTCGGGCGCAGCCAGGGTCACTGGTGTCTTGCCCTGATACGCATCCAGGTGGTCTCTTTCGGCTTTGCTAGCGCCCTGCAGCACAGATGTTCCATTTGGTTTTTGCACCATTTTTTGCAACGCCACTATACCGCCTTCAGGCTCCCACATAGCGTTTTTCATGGTTGTTGCCATATACATTCGATAGAGCCGCCCGTCTTGAAATGTCGCATATTGCACCATTTCTGATATCTCTAATATCAGTTGTTTTTCACGGTCATTGCCGGTGTTTAGCTGCTGCAGACCCGCTGTGTTTGCATCTGCAGTGCGCACAAATCGATACACCCCCTCCATGTCTTGTTCGGTTATCTCATCATATTTTTCATCTGCCAGCAGCCCAAAAACACGTCTTGTTTGCATCCTATACTCTTCTCCTTTTGACGAATGCACAAAGTCACTCAGGTTCATTTCACTCAGCTCTTTCATTCGCTTTCGCTTTGCCTGCAGAGCTTTTTCGTCTGGGGTGTCGCCCAGGCCAGTCCAGTCCTTGAAAGCATCAAATCGAACCATTATATTCTCTTTTACTTCTGTGCCACTTTCGGCGTGAAACACATCTGTAAACAGCCCCTTGCTGACTGTAAATCCACTCCGCAGCGCCTCGTAGTATAATCGCCCAGCGCCTTGTGCCGCATCGATGATTGGGCTGTCTTCACCAGGCGTCACGGCATTTAAAAACCCAACCCCCATGGGCAACAACATCCCTAGTCGCGCAGACCACATGCTATTATCCCACAGATTATTTCGGCGTTCATAGACGGCCCGAAAACCAGCCACATAAATCAAGCTCGAGAGCCCCACCATCGGCACAATATCTCCTTTGTGAAGGATATCATTCCAATTAAAATCACGCCCACTGGCTGCCCAGTTTTCCATTTTCTTCCATGCCTTTTGCACGGCGTTGTCTCCTTGTTCTATTTCATCCAGCCACTGCTGAATACTTGCACTCATCTCGGGGTCATCTGTTTGCAGCATCCAGTCCCAGGTTTCTTGCTCTGTGGTCAAATTGACGCCATATTTTGTCATAGCAAAAGACTGCAGCCGCTGCGCCATTTCGGCATTTACTCGCTTCGAAAGTGTCTCTACGACTTCTTTTGCCTCCTCTGCGGTAACCTCTGGCTCGCGCGCGCCGTCTTTCAACACCTCTGTTCGCAGCTTAATAGTATCCAGCGAAGTCGTCGTTTTGACCGCCTCTGCCTTCTCTTCGCCCTGCTCTTGCACCTTCCATCCAACTCGCTCTAGGTCATTCTGTGTTTCGGCAGCGACAGCTTCACGATATGCCTCTGGGGCTTTCTGTCGGGCACGCTTTGATGCCTTGATGTAGTCACCAGAGTATTGAAACAGAAACCGATGTGTGGCGTGTTTCATAGGTAAAAGAACCGTAAAAGCACGTCTACGAACGAATCTGTGTGCTGCACTTCTGCTATACTTTGCTCTGACAGGCGAGTGCGAAACCAGTCTGGCGGATATTCTCCCATCTGCAAAACCAGCTCTGTGCCGCCAGAAAGCAGCAAGTGCAACTGCTGTTTACTTGGGCCATAGAGGAAATAATACCCCTCGATGCTTTCCCACAGCAGGCCTCTTTGGTCGATGATGATGCCGTCTAGCGTGGCCACAACGGTAGTCGCAGTCGAGTGGTTAAACTGATAAAACAAGTACATTCCGCCAACTACCAGAAATGCTATGCTCACCATCCAATCGCCTTGTGCTAGTCCCCATATGACAATTCCAACCACCACCAATAAAAAACCAACCAGCCACCACGCCTTTCGCTGGTGGGTCTTGGCTGAGCTCGCTCTCCACTGCCAGATCGGAGTCATGTCCATCCCCATATTATACCACAACCAAAGCGCATTTGCCAGCATTTTGAGGGTGTGTATAATCCCTTCATGAACCGCATTGCCGTATTGCCCCCAGAGGTCCGCGACCAAATTGCCGCCGGAGAAGTCGTTGAGCGCCCCGCCAGCATCATTAAGGAACTGGTCGAAAACAGCCTTGATGCAGGTGCACAGAACATTTCGGTGACAGTAAAAGCTGGCGGAAAAGAGCTGATAATTATACAAGATGACGGCCATGGTATGACCGAAAATGACGCACAACTGAGCCTGCAACGGCACGCCACAAGTAAGATCAGTACCATAAATGACCTGTTTTCAGTCGGTACATACGGCTTCCGCGGCGAGGCACTGGCAGCCATCAGTTCGGTCAGCACGCTGGCATTAACCACCAAAACGGCAGACGCCGAAACCGGCACCAAACTGACAGTCAAAAGTGGCCACAAAAGCAGCCCTGAAGCGGCCCCCTGCAATGTCGGTACGCACATTTCTGTTGAAAATTTATTTGATGCGACGCCCGCCCGCAAGCAATATTTAAAGTCAGATGAGGCGGAATATCGAGCGGTTTATCGCACTATTTCAGAGCTCGCGTTGGCGTTTCCGTCTGTTAGTTTTTCTCTCTACAAAGGCGAAAAACGCACACTGCACCTGCCACTAGCAGCCCAAAACGAAGACCGTACCAAACAGGTTTTTGCGCGTTTCAGCGGCAACTTGTTGCCGGTGCTGCACACCGCGCCAGGCCTTTCTATCAGCGGTATGGTAGCCACGCCCGACAGCGTAACTGGCACGCGCGGCTGGCAATATTTACTGGTGAATGGCCGCCCTGTCAGCGACCCAAAACTAATTGGAGCCGTTCGCAGAGCGATGATTTCATCTGTCGGACTCGAAAAACACCTGCACCCCGCGTTTGTGCTGCGGCTGCAAATCGACCCGATTTTGGTCGATGTCAACGTGCATCCGCGCAAGAGCGAGGTCAAATTTGCTGAACCTCGAGACGTCTATGGTTCCGTGATTTCTGCTGTCACAAACACCCTCCAAAACCACTCTCAGAACATGTTTTCAGGTTCACAAATGCCACATTTACCTGTTCCAAATTACACTACAAAAAAGCCAAAAGACACTTCGTTTTCGTTTCCGCAGGCCAGCTTTTCAGAGCGACACAGCCAGCGAAATACTCCCAGTTTATTGGCACAGACAGCTCATTTTCATAGCACAGACGAGCTAGCAAAAACTCCATCGCAAAGCGGTCAATTTCGGTTTTTGGCGCAGGTTGATAACCAGCTGCTAGTGGCTGATGGGGGCGACGCGATGTACATTTTTGACCAGCACGCGCTGCACGAGCGGCAGCGGTTTGAGGTGCTACTAAAGCAGCATGAAAGCAAATCAATCACAACACAGGCGCTGCTTGTGCCGCTTGAATTATCCCTTTCCGAAACTGAGAAAAGCACCCTTGATGAGCATTTTGAGCAGATTGCTGCACTTGGTTTTGTGGTGAAGACAGGTGGTAAAAAGACCTTGCTGAAGAGCGTTCCGCAGATAGTGCAGACAAAAAAACCAGATGAGCTATTGCTTGATACGCTGCACGCACTGGCGACTGAAAGCCAGTCACAGACCAGTCTGGAGGCGGTTATCCGGCAGATAATCGAGACACGGGCCTGCCGCGGTTCTGTCATGTTTGGCCACCCAATGACCGCCGCAGAAGCGCAAGCGCTGCTCGATTCTTTTGCCAAAACTGAGTACCCAGACCTGTGCCCACACGGGCGGCCAAACTTTTATACGATCGCCAAAAGTGACCTCATGAAGCACTTTCACCGGGCATAGCTACGCCTCGCATGTATACTGCCCATAGAGCTCAGAGCCCATATCCTCTGTGGCATAATTCGACTTTGTGCGCTCTTTATACCAGTCGAGCTGAAAGCTCTCGAGCTTGCCATGTTCATGGCTCAAGTTGTCACGCCACCAGCGGCACATGTAACCCGCAAAAAGCTCGCGCCGCAATGCATATGCGTTGCTGCTTTCATCGTCCAGTCCGCGTATTAGCTTTCGCCAGCGGTTTGTCGGAAACTCATCACGCAGCACAGCCGGTCTGGTCGACTCGGGCGGGCGCACTTCTTGGTAAATAAACGACTGCCATACGTCAACTGCAGTGCCGCTGACTGTGCGGCCGGGTGCCCGCAGCCACGCGTCTATCAGCGCTGGTTTGTCAAACATACGCCAGTTTTGGTTCAACATCAGCGCCATCCCAAACTTTTTGGCTTTCATTGGCAGCAGGTGCTGATATGGCTCACTCCCGCGCCCATCGTTTATGTGCCCCTCTATGTCCCAAATCACTACCATAGAAACCAGAGCGATCAGCGCGACACTCAGCGATGCCTTTGCAGCAGAGGCGAAACGCGTGCCCCAATTTACTTCTGGCATCATCATAATCTCGTGCCGCGGCTCTGTTTTCCAGATGAAACTGGGCAGCAACGGCGCGACTGTCAGCATCCCTACAAACGGAAAAATGCCCAGTGTCATGGCCATGCCAAACCCAAGCTGCAGACCAAAGAATCCAAGCGCACCGACCAGTCGTGGCCAGTGGCGATGGAGTTTTATGGGTAAGAAAACCAAAATTGGGCAGATGTATTGCACCGCTAGGGTAAAGAGCCCCAGCAGTTTCATGAGCCCCTGAGACTGGTAGATGAGGTCGCCCAGCGGCGCCCTAAAACTGTCGAGTGAAAGCGCACGATAGACCGGCGTCATGCCATCTGGCGCGGCAAGCCACCACACCTCATTTGACTTCCACCAAACGGCCGATGTATAGATCCAGCAGAGCTGCAGCATATATCCCACCGTGGCGCCATTTGCCACCCGAAAGTTGGTTACGCCGCCCAACCAGTCGCCTGTTTTCAGTTTTGCGTCAACAGAAAAAACCTGCTCGAGCGGCAGGAACATCGTCCAAAAAAGCATGACCCGCAGCATGTTGTCTGCGCCAGAGATAATATAGGGAATGCGCCCAACCCCACTAGCAATGAGCACCCACGCCAGCACAGCGTTCATGCGAGTCTTAAATCCAACCATCAGCGATGCCCCAACCACCAGCTGCAGCACCCCCATGACATATGCAAAGGTGGTTGTGCGGTTGCCAATATGAATCGTCCAATACTCTGGGTGGGGATTCACTGTGTCCCAAAACTCATTTCGCAGCAGGCCGTAGTCACTATAAAGCGCCGGAAGCATCTCCCATTTCATAATGATATCAAGCATCACCAGCAGCCCCGCGAGCATCCGCCAAAGCGCAATAGACCGCAGGTCAAGCGCAAATACGTCTGTCAGCCTCTCCCACGCACTCCACAGCCAGATTCCCCATTTTCCCATTCACCCCATTATAAAGCAATAAAGCGCCTATTTCAATTGACATTATTACTCATTAAAGTATAAAGAATATACATATGCAGATTGCACTTTTCATAGTTGCTGCATGATGCATTATACTTTTACCAGTCGGAAAGGCGAATAGGAGTGGAGCTGCTGCCAAGCCGTGCACCAGGTGCTCCAGCGCGAGTAGCCGAGTAAAGATGAGTTTGTGCTTGCTTTTGGACACTGAATCTTCTCATTTTGAAAAGCCCCCCCACAACCTGAGCCCCCGACTGGCTCTTTTTTTGTTGCGCTTCTCTTTTAGTGGGGCATAATGAGCACATGAAACATTTGTTGATCGCTCTTGGTTTGTGTGTTGGTTTTGCCCATGCACAAGCACCAGAAACGCCTATCGAGCCAGAAGTAGAACTGACAGAAGCACGGACAGATGGAGCCAATGAAGTCATTGAAACCGAGGTGCCAGAGCTGGTGGTGAACCCGCTGCAGCCCGACATAAATGTGCGAGGGGCAGTTCCGGTAGGCGAAACAATTACACTAGATGCGGCAGACAGCAAACTGGGCAGTCCGTCCGAGGGGCAGGCCACCTATAGCTGGGATGCAGGCGACGGAACGCCACTGCTGTGGGGGGTTCAGGTCAAACACACATACGAGAATGTGGGGCAATATGATATCAAGCTAAACATCAAACAGGGGTCGCTCCGCGAAAGCTCAACCAAGAGTATTATTGCGTATGATCGAAGGGGAGTGCTGGTGACCGACACACCGCGGCCAGACGTGGTGGCGCAGGCAGCCGCAAGTGGCTTGTGGCTAAGCGAGATACCATATGAAACGGGTGATACACAACTGGCAACCGAAGAGGCTTTTGTGGCTGCTCTCAGCCAAAAAATACCACAGCTGCAGCAATCTGACATCATCTTATTTTGGTCGCAGTCAACCGACCCACTGCAGACCTTTGCCCAGTGGTCACGCGAGTTAACGGGCGAAAGTGCGCTGAACTTAAGCAGTACAATGGTGGCGCAAATAACGGAAGGCCCTCTGCAAAACGCAGAGCAGCAAGTGCGAACCGCAGTGCTGACCATGGGTAACAGCGGCACGTTGTTGACCCGGCCAGAGGGCGCAACCCAGTTGTGGAGTAACACAAACGCAGCCAGTGCCGGCAGCGCGCTGTTGTCACGTGGGGTTGAGTGGAGCTTTGTAGATGAGCGAACCGGCGGCAGCGGATGGCGGCTACTCAGCCGCGCAATGAGCTATTTTGCGCAAAATGGTGTCAGCCAGAGCGTGATTTACTTACTCTTGGCCGTTCCGTTTTTGGCCTTCTTTGTGGCCTTTTTCCGGCAGTTTGTAGGCATCAAAACATATGGGGTGTATACGCCAATGATGCTCGGGCTAAGCCTTTTGGTGCTGGGGCTGCAAGTTGGGCTACTGGCATTTGTGCTGGTGTTGCTCGTCAGCACGCTCATCCGTTGGGTCTTTGCAAGGATTGAGATGCTCTATATTCCGAAAGTGGCCCTCACGCTCAGTGTTCTGGCGCTCAGTTTCTTTGTGGTTTTGTGGGCTGGGGTCGAGCTAAATATAGATATAAACTGGGGTCTGGCGGTTTTTCCAATGCTAGTCATTGTGACTGTCAGCGAGAAATTCCTGAGCAACCAGTCGAGCGCAGGATTACGAAATGCCTTGATTTATACGCTCGAAACGCTGCTAGTGGCATTTGTCGGATGGGCATTTCTGCAGTGGGATTTTATCGAGCAGCTCATCATGCGCACGCCTGAAGTCGTCTTCATTCCCCTGCTCGGGTCCTACTGGCTCGGCAAATTCTCGGGGTTGCGCCTTAGCGAATATTTCAAGTTCCGTGCGTTCTTTCAAGAATCTTCTGAGGAATGAGTATTTTTAAAGCAACCAAATCTGTGTTGGGCATGAATGCCCGAAATTTGCACTATGTCAGTAAGTTCAACAGTGCGGCCGACAAGCGTTTTGCCGACAATAAACTGTTTACCAAACAATATCTGGGCAGCCGCGACATCGGTGTAGCAAAACTCTATCACACCATAAAAAGCTATTCGCAGCTGACCGACAGCTTCTTTGACAGTCTGCCAAAAGAATTCGTACTGAAGCCCAATAAAGGCTTTGCCGGAGCGGGTATTGCGGTCATCAGCGGGCGCGACAAGTTGGGTAATTTTGTGACAATAAGCGGTAAAAAGTTCAGCCGCGAGCATATGTATAACTTGTGTATTGAGATTATTGATGGGAAATATAGTATCAGCGGCGTGGGCGATTCTGCACTGTTTGAGGAGCTGCTGCGCCCCCACGAGGCATTTCGGCAACTGACACAAGTCGGCCTACCCGATGTGCGGGTCATTGTTTTTAACGGCGTTCCAGTTCTGGCAATGCTGCGGGTGCCGACGTATGAATCTGACGGAAAAGCCAACATGGAGCTGGGGGCGATTGCACTGGGCATAGACATGGGAAATGGCAGCACGACTGGCGGTGCGTACTATAGTCAGTACATTACCAAGATGCCAAATGGCGTCAGTGCGCGCGGGTTTCAGGTTCCATTTTGGGATAAGATTTTGCACACCTGCAGCAAGATTCAACTGGTCACAGGCATAGGTTTTTTGGGGGTTGATATTGTAATTACCCCCGACGGCGTGCGTGTGCTGGAGCTGAATGCGCGCTCTGGTCTCAAGATTCAAATTGCCAACAAAGCGGGGCTGCGCGGGCGGCTGAATAAGATTGGTGACCTGACGGTTCGCACCCCAGAAGAGGGTGTGAATATATCAAAAACGCTCTTTGGAATAAAACAACAAAAAGAAGAGTTAAAGCTCGACAGACCAGTTGTAGGGCTGCTTGAGGCTGCTGTGTTAAACGGCACGCCCCCTCGAAATGTGAAAGTAAAACTGAGCATGGAGAGCGACACAAGTGTGATGGGAATCAAAGGATTTGAGGGCAATATTGCCGATTTAACCCTCGCCGGAAAGCGAATAAAATTGCCAGTTGAAACAGGTGAAGTAGTTGGTGCGGACATATGCCTGAGTGCTAAACAACTGGGACAGTTTTATATTGACCCGACCAAAAAATATGCCCCACCTGTGGCGCACGCGGTGACTGCAACTAGCACTGATCAGCTCAAAAAATGGGACGATAAACTAGCGCAAGTGGCCGAGCAACTGAAGCTTCTGAGTGCTATAAATCCGACAAATATATCAGAGCAAAAAGAACTTTTCTTGAGTCACCCAGAGTTCGAGCCGCGGTTTACATATCGGCCACATACTGCAGACACACGCGGCCTGCTGCGCGACCTCAGTAAACTACCAGTAGTTGATCACCCACTCTATTCCATTTTTGACGCCCGCCGAAAAGAGCTTACTGCTCAGCTGGAACTAGTGAACGCCGTCAACACAAATGCCTATGCCGGAGCAGCTGTTGAGGCCTTTGGAGGTATTTCTGCAAAAATAGAAAAAGCGGCTTGGAAAGCAGCTCGAGAGGGATTACAAAGCCCCCCAGATGAGTCCCCTACCTTAAACCTAAAACAAGCAGAGGAACGGATTATGGCCTATCTAAAGTCACACAAGCTGGGGCACTGGCAAATGAAGCGAAAAGCCGACAGCGCGGTTGACATGCAGGTGACCAAACAAAATGTGCTGCTGATGCGAGAAGGTGCGACATTTCAAGAAAATCGCCTAGAGGCACTGTTGGTACATGAAATTGGCACGCACGTGTTTCGACTTGAAAATGGCCGAAAGCAGCCATGGCGGATATTTGAGCGAGGTACGGCGAACTACTTGCGAACCGAGGAAGGGCTTGCCATTTGGAACCAAAATCGTATTGGTTTGCCTCTTGGTGCTGAAAAAACTGCTAGTCCAGCGCTCCATGTTTTGACCATAAAAAAGGCGATGGAATGTGGATTTTTAGAGTGCTGGAAATGGCTTACAGATGAAATGAAACTGAGCCCGAATCGCGCGTGGCACCACTGCCTGAAAGCTAAAAGAGGCATGGAAGATACAGGGCAACCAGGTGCCCTGACAAAAGATGCTGTGTACTTTATTGGGCTACAAGAAGTCGAGCAGTACCTACAAAAAGGAGGTGATATTCAGTCGCTTTATGGCGGAAAAATCACCACAGATATTGTGCCCATTTTGACCCAAATGGATGGATATGTACCAGCCAAATGGATTCCGTTGGCACAATAAAAAACTCTCATTATTGGGAGTTTTTATAAGTGCTTAAAGTGATTTTAACTAGATGCTAAAACGCACAAACGAAGTTACTTTTGCATCTCCCAGAAAGCCTTGCACCGTCGTGCTTGGGTCTTTCACAAATGTTTGGCTTGTCAGCGCGCGCTCGGCACAAAATTTGTTTACCTTCCCCGCAATAATTTTATCAATAATATCCGCTGGTTTACCTTCATTTTGCATTTGCTCACGATAGATTTCTTTCTCCGCCTCGATCACATCCGATGGTACATCTTCTGGGTTTGCAACAAGTGGATCCATGGCAGCAGCGTGCATAGCCACATCTCGAGCTTGGTCAGTTGTGCCGCCAGAAAGCGCTACTAGTACACCAATTTTTCCATTGTTGTGGACATAGCCAGAAACCGTTTCACCATCCAAAACAGTCACATCCGCTAGCTGTAGATTCTCTCCCATCTCTTGCATAAAGTCCGTTTGAACTGACTCCCAGTGCGCCTTCGCAGCCTCTTGGCCACCGGCTGCTGCTTTTTCTGCTAACTCTTTCACGAGCGCAATATACTTCTCATTTCGCGCCACAAAATCAGTCTCACACAGCAATTTTACCATTGCACCGCCGCTCAGACCAATCGCCCCCTCCCCTGTTTCTCGGTCGGCTTTCTTGCCTGCCTTTGCCTGACCGCGCTCTCGCAGCAGCTGAATAGCCGCCTCAAGGTCGCCATTTGCCTCTGCTAGCGCATTTTTACACGCCAACATCCCCACGCCTGTTCGCTGCCGAAGTTCCTTTACCTGTTGTGCTGTTATCATTTGAATATGTAAATTAGTAAATTTCGCCCCAAATCCCCTACTGTTTGCCCTCAAAATCAAGCTTGTCTGCCATGTCTCCGACAAAAGGAAAACGTAGTGTCTTACCTTGTGCCGCGTGCACAATGCCAATGATTGCTATTACAAAATAGAGAAAACCAACGACTTTTCCGAGGTTGTAACTAATGAAAGTCGCAGCACCACTCAGAATAAAAAACACGAGTGTAATGACAAGTCCTTGTTTTCCATGAAATTGTGTGAACTTGTTCTTGCCCAACACCAAGGTTAAAATGCAAAAGAAACTGATGTAACCAAGCACCCCAAGGAGCTTATCTGTTGTCGAAAGTGTTGCATCTGGTTTTGTCATAATGTGTTAGCTAAGGGCTGAAACAAGCGACTGAAGCACAAATCGAATTGACGCAATGCTATCATCATTTGCCGGAATCACCACATCGATATTTTCCGGGTTTCCGTCTGTGTCACACAGCGCAATTACTGGTATCTTTGCAATGATAGCTTCTTTCATGGCTAGCTCATTACCAACCGAATCAAGCACAATCAATGCATCTGGCTTGCCTCGCATGTCCCCCACTCCATGATATGTTGCGTGCAATTTATCCAAATCTTTTTTAAATTTTGCTTGCTCTTTTTTTGTATACTTTTTAATTTCACCAGTTTCAAACTGACTTTTCAGCGAACGATAATACTCAATTCGTTCACGGATGACTGGGAAATTTGTCAAAAGCCCTGGGCTCCATTTTTCGTCTACGTAAAATAATTTACTGTCTGTCAGCTCTGATTTAATGACGAAGCTCGTTTGTGGTTTTGTTCCCACAATCAGCACTTTCCCGTTCGTTGTTTTCAGCTTTTTAAGGATATCTTGGGCCCGTCCAAGCTCGTGAAGCGTTGCATCTAGGTTCAGAATATCAACACCTTTTTCTGTTCCTGCGATATATTGTTTCATCCGAGGATTCCACTTTTCTCGCTTGTGGCCGATGTGTACGTTGTTTTCGTACAATTGTTCTATGGTTGTCATAAGAAGAATGATTAAGAGTTTTGCGGGCAGGTCAGCGGCTTCTTATTTGTTCCGTTGACGTGGCACCGTCACGCGTATAGTATGCAACCAGCAGAATAATGCAAGTCAAAAATGATTGAAATACGAAAGAACGAAGTGCTTCAAAAGCGGACATTTTGGGGTATTGGGGGTGCCGCTGACGAGCTGGTAGTGATTGATACTGTAGCTGATTTGCCCGAAATATGGGCAGAAACCATGTCCAGTCAAATGCATTTTTTCATCTTAGGAAAGGGATCAAACACCTGCCTGAGTGACGCTGGAGTGCGAGGGCGAGTTTTCACGTTTGACGACCAAACAACCACATGGGGTGAAAACGGGTTTGTGACAGTCGCAGCTGGTGCCCAAATGCAAAAGGTGATAGAAGAAAGCAACCGGCGCGGCTTCGCAGACTGGTGCGACTTAAGCGGCATTCCGGGGGTGCTGGGCGGCTGGGTACGAGGCAATGCAGGAGCATTTGGCGCAGAGACCCAAGACGCACTAGTGGCGGTTGAATATTGTAACGCAGGCGGTCAGGTGCATACACTCCGAAAGGCAGACTGTGACTTTGCCTATCGGCATAGTATTTTTAAGGACAGGCCCGACTGGTGCGTGCTGCGTGCGACCTTTCAGTTGATAAAAAAAGAAAACCCAAAGGTTGCTCTTGGGAAGACCAAAGAACTACACAAAAAGCGCTGGGCGAAATACCCAAAGGGGCGCAGTGGCGGTAGCTTTTTTAAGAACCCAGCGGGTGATTTTGCAGGTCGGCTGATGGAAGAATGCGGCGCAAGAGGGTCTCGTCTGGGCGATATCCAGATCAGCGACGAGCACGCAAACTTTGTCATGAACCGCGGAAACGGCACCCAAGCTGACCTGTTGCAGCTGATGCGAAAGTGGCGTGACACCGTTGCAGAAAAAACAGG
>JAHDDZ010000007.1:19481-24063 GCA_020629095.1 Candidatus Altimarinota bacterium
AGTTGACAAAGCATCCTAATTTGATATAAAGAGAGTGTCCCTTTATTCACATACCACTTGGGCGAGACCGTATTTATACGGGATATATGGTCGTGATAGGGCATCTCGCTCTTTTCCGTCTCGGTGGTGTAATACGTTTTGTTATGAAAACAACTTCGTTTAAAAGCATATGCGAAATATGCATGAATGCAGTTCTTATATTCTTCAAAGAATATCTATTTCCATATCTTAGAGAAGCGAATGACCAACTCTTATTGGAAACAGCTTGTATAAAGCATAACTGGGTTCGCCTTACAACAATTGGTGGTGCATGGGCATTGCTTCTCCTGCTGTTGAGTCTTGTAATTTTGTTGTTCTGGGTTCTCTGTGTCTTTATTTATGCAGTATTTATCGAACCAATGCTTCCATGGATTTTATCCATTAAAACATGGAGTATAGTCTTTGTAGTCGGATATGCTCTCTATTCACTAGGAGACATATTAATGTCACGATCAAGGTAATCACCACCAAAAAAGGCTGGAAAAGAGAAAAGGGACTATCAGCGATAGTCCCCTCTTTTTGCACTGTCGTTTTTGACTTACTTGGCAGCTTCCACCATGGCTTTCAGCTGCTCTGGGCTGATCGCCCCTGGCACAAACTGGCTCCCGACAAACAATGCCGGCGTTCCCGTCACGCCATATGACCGGCCTTCCGCTTGGTCAGCAGCAATTTCAGCCTTGACCGCTGGGTCAACCAAACACGCTTCATATTGGTCTTTGTCGATTCCAAGTTTTGTAATGAGCCCATCGTAGTACGCCGCGCCGCCATCGGTTGCTCGGCTCCACGCAGTGCTGTTTTCAAACATATCGTCGTGCGCTTCCCAGAACTTTCCTTGCTGGCCAAAACATGCTGCCGCTAGGTGATTACTATCGCCCCACAGCGGAAAGTCTTTGACAATAAATTGGATGTCTCCGGCGTCTGCAAGCTCGGTAATGGTCGCCTTATTTTCCGTATAAAACTTATTGCAGTACCCACATTCAAATGCATAAAACTCGACCACTTTCACGGGCGCGTCGTCGCTTCCGATTGTGTAATCACCCTCTGCATCAAACACTGGCGGGTTGATCAATTGCCCTTTTGGGAATCGGAACTGCGTACCGTCTACGAAGTACAACTCGCTCTCGCTGCCCTTTTTCAACGCCTGTGCGCCCTGCTCATAAAAGTCAGATTGTTCTACGGTCGTGCCCACAAAGTAACTGGGCACATGCGTCAGGTTGAACTCAGCTGCCAGTGCCTGACCGCGTTCGCTTTCGATGTCAATTTCGTTAACCACCAGCGCCGGTGTCATGATCTGCTTCATCGTCGCGATGACCTGTGACGTGTCACATGGCTGACCACAATCGGGTCGATTCACGACCATGACTTCAACTGGTTGACCGTTTACTTTCACCCATGTTGCACCTTCATAGACCACAAAGTCAGCGTCTCCACTGTCAGACAATGATGCGGCAAGACCACCTTCTATTTCTGCTACTTTAGCATATGTTGAACCATCAATATCAATCACACTTGCGCCAGCCTGTGTCGCTGGCACTTTTGCTTTTTCTAGGTACAGCATACCTGCTAGCGCAAGGACTATTAGCGCCAAAAGCGCAATAAGAAATCCGGATCCGTTTGTATTTGTTTTTTGCATCGTGTTGTATTATATGTATAAAATTAAAATGAGCAAGAGAGAAATGTATTTTCTGCTACTGCACTTTCACCCTGTTTTGGGTTGCTTCTTCTTTTGGCGTCGCCACCAAAATGAGCCGTTTTGCAGCGGTTCCAATCGGCGTACAGGTCATCAATGTCAATTGTTTTCGGTCATTTGGTTGACTCAGCACATCAACCTGATCGGGCGTCACCACAAGACTCTCTTCTATCACATAGACATACTTTTTCCCGCGCCGATACACCTCTACTTCGTCTCCCACAACCACCTCGTGCAACAGGGCAAAATCGTCATTAAATCGGCTGTCATCCCACGGAAAGTAACTGGAATGCCCAGTTATAAAAAAGTTTCCGTTGGTGTCTGGCTCGCGGCTGACAGGGTGCACGACCACGCCTTGCTCGAGCCCTGTCTGAATATCATTCTCCAGCGCGTCCCAGTTTGTGTGGTTTGGCACTGTCACCAGTGGCACATTTTTACCGATACGAGGAACCACAATCCGATCATCTGAAGGGTGCATTTCCATGCTCGCCATCACGCTTGTGCGGTCATCTGGTATTGCAATTTGGTGCACACTGCCTTTTGTTATCACACTCGCCGAAAGCAAGCTGCTTGCCTCATTTACAAACACCTCTGGGCGCTGGTCTTGTTTTGCTTCTGCGATGATTTCACGCGCTTCTTTTACTCGAAACTCCGCAATCTGTGCATATGCCCCCCAGTTGAGCACCACATGCGAAGCAGCCCAAATGCCCGCGACTGTCAGGCAAAAGGTCAGCATGTCTTGCCACAGCGGCCGCCGCGCTTTCAGTTCTATCCCAAATCCGTTTTTGTTCTCACTCATAAAAAGTATATTCTGGGCATTATACCACACCCAAAATCATACCTCAAATAAGTGCTCTTGCGCTTAAACCCAAGTTGTCGCGCATTATACTTAATTGCTTTTGTGCCTGTTCCTGAGCGCGTTTTGCCCCATCTCGGAGTATGTCTTCGACCATTTCTGGTGTGCTTTCCAGCGCCGTTCTGCGGTCACGGGCTTCTGCAAAATACTCCCATATGAACGCCAAAAGTGCCTTTTTGCTGTGCCCAAAACCAATCGCCCCAGCATGATAATCAGCCTCCAGCTGCGGCACATCGGGGTTGCCCATCAGTCGGTGCAGGGCCATCACGTTGCAAGTCTCTGGGTCAAGCGGATCGCCCAGATCTGCACTGGTCGTGACGATGCTCATAACTGCCTTTTTTAGTTGTTTTTCTGTGCCAAAAATCGGTATCGTATTCCCATAACTCTTGCTCATCTTTTGCCCGTCAGTGCCCGGCACAACCGCCACACGGTCGTCGATTAGACTTTGGGGCAAGGTGAAAACATCGCCATATTTATGGTTCCATCGCTGCGCCAGGTCGCGGGTCATCTCTAGGTGCTGTGCTTGGTCTTTGCCCACTGGCACGGCATTTGCGGCATAGAGCAAAATATCTACGGCCATTAAAACAGGATACGTTAGCAGCCCCGCATTGGGCTCAATCCCTTTTGCGACTTTATCCTTATAACTATGTGCACGCTCCAGCAGCCCCAGCGGCGTGTGCGTCAGCAACAGCCAAAAGGCTTCAGTGTGGGCTGGCACATCTGACTGGCGAAAGAAAACCGATTGCGCGGGGTCAAGCCCAAGCGCCAACCAGTCGAGCACACAGTCTGTTTGCGACTGCCGAAACGTGTCTGGGTTCGGGTGCGAGGTAAACGCGTGCAGGTCAGCAATGAAATACCAGCAGTCATTTTTTGGGTCGTTTTGTAGGTCGATTGTGCGCTGCATCATGCCCAGATAATTCCCTAAATGAGGGGTTCCGCTGGCTTGCATTCCGGTAAGGATTCGTGTCATCGCGGAGTATTATATCACAGCACATGCGCAAACCAAACACGAATATGCCAGATGCTCGACACATATATACTTTGTCATATTACAAAAAAGTTGTAAAAACACTTGCAATTGTTTTAATATGTACTATATTGCGAGTAAAAATATCCCCCACCCCCACATGAAAAAAGGACTTATTATAGCTATTGCAGGCGTCATCGCGCTTCCGCTTCTCGGAACTGCAGACTATGCAAAATCAGTGCTAGAGGCATATGAAGCTGGTTTGATTCAATATAATGAACTGCCAGATAGTATGAAAAGCTATGTGCTTATTATTGACAGTGACCGAGGCGACACAGGGCGAATTGAACGGCCACTGCCAAAACGGGAACACATCAATGATGTATTTACGTTCTATCAAAACTATGACGAGCTGGAAACTCTAGCGGAAGAAATCGAGGAAACCGTTACCCCAGAGCCAAAACCAGTGGTCGAAGAACCAAAAGTGGAGGTCAAGCCAAGCTATGTCGCGAAGCCAGCCAAAACAGTAAACCCAGCCCCAAGCCGTCAAATGCGATCCACTGGCGCAGAGCCACGACCACGAAAAGTGAAAACAGAGACAACTGTCGAGCGAAAATATCGACCAAGCACAGAACCAAACTTTCGGGCACGAGCTGTCGAGGTAAAACCAGAACCAACAAACCCATATGTGAATGCGGAAAGCCACACAGAAAAACAATATTTGACGCGACGATCATACTACTTTTATGACCACAAAGACCAGCAAACAGCTGACTATGTGCGAGTCAAAAACCGAGTTCAACCCGGCTACAGCGGTTTGCCCTATAGTGTAAACTAAGAATAAAACCAGCATAAAAAAGCCCCCTGGGGGGCTTTTTTATTTGCCCAAAATTCACTTGCCAAACAGTTTTCAGTTGCTATTATCTGCTTCGCTGGAGGGATGGCAGAGCGGTTGAATGCACCAGTCTTGAAAACTGGCATGTCAGCAATGGCATCGAGGGTTCGAATCCCTCTCCCTCCGCCAGAACAA
>JAHDDZ010000054.1 GCA_020629095.1 Candidatus Altimarinota bacterium
TTTACCGCTTGGCGCGTAAAATCGGCCCACGGCTGGGGTTTAATTTGGGCGCACCCGTAGGGTTCCCCCTTTTTAATATAAATTTGGGCCCCCCCCAAACTTTTTGATATATTTTGTGCATGAAAAAAAGGAGTTGGTCGCCCAGCATATTCTCGGTACAGCTGTTTTAATGAACTCAAAAAAGCTGTGTCAGACCGAGCTGAATCGAACGTTGCAGCTAATTCATCCATTATTGGCTGAAGCATTTCTGGCATATAGCTTCCGCCATATTGGCCAAAGATACCGGTTTTGTTGAGTAGGATTGATTGGTAGTTAGCCTTCATTGTTGTACGAGAGATGAAATAAATGCAGGCAGCTTTTCAGCAGGCGTTTGCATGAAAGCCGTGCCAATCAGAACAGCATCAGTTATATCTGAAATCTCCATAATTTCTTCTTTTTGATATATCCCAGATTCTGCTACCCGCACAATCCCTTTTGGGATGAGTGGCAAAAGTTGTCGAAATCTCTTTTTCTCAATTGGCAAATCAGCCTTTTCAAAGTTTCGACTATTCACCCCAATTACCCGGGCACCAGCTTCGACAGCAATAGTAATGGAGTCTGCATCGTGGCACTCTACAATTGCATCCATTGCTAATTCTCTACCATATTCTATCAGTACTTTTAGGTTTGCTTTTGTTCTATCTATAAGACTGCACATCAACAAATATCCACTTGCGCCATGCGTTCTCGCTTCGGCTATTTGGTTTTTTGTATAGATAAAATCTTTTCTAATAACAGGGGTAGAAATATTATCTGTAATGGTTTTTAGATCCGATATGTCACCAGAGAAGAAATCAGATTCAGTCAAAACAGAAATGGCAGAAACACTATTTTGTGCATATGTCTGCGCCTGTTTTAGCGGAGAAATATTTGCTATTTGCCCCTTGCTCGGAGATGCCTTTTTCACTTCTGCGATAATATGAACAGGCATTCCTTGCTTTTTTTGTAAGCGACTGGCAAGCGAAATAGCAGAATGCGTAAGAGGTAGAGCCATATAATCTGGCAAATTCTCAACTTTTTGCTGTTGTTTTTGAAGAATCTGATCAAGCATATTCATATTAAAATTGACTAAAAAACTGCGTTGCAACTCGATAATTTATCTCTAAAAAGGCCTCATGCGCGGCGGGGGCTGTTTTTGATATGAGAGCTTTCACAATCTTAGCATTTGCAAGAATCGAGTTTGTTCCCTTAATTTGATTAAAATCTGTCACGGGGATCATGTCGTAATCCTCAGGCTCAAATGTACCTTCTTGTATTTTTTCATCAACAACCTCAAAAAAATGAGTTGTACCCCCGATGCTTACTTCGTCTAGCCCATGAAATGTATCATGCACCAGTAGTGCATTTTTGTTTAAAATAACACAAGCCTCAGCCAAAAGCTGAGCTGTTTGAATGTCTTTACACCCAATGAGCTGTGCTGTTAAATGCTTCATGGGGTTCAGTAAAACTCCGACATAATTAAAAATAGTCGGGTCACTTATTTGTTTTCTTAGCGGGGCAAAAAGCCCCAAAATTGGATGAAAAGCGGGAGCATACAAAAAAGCTCTATTGTTTTCTATAAGTGACTTTTGGGCTGCCTCTGGCATAGTGCAAATAGCTTCATCTAGGTGTTCAAGTACATCAAAACTGCCACACCGGCCAGAGCTCGCTTTGTTCCCATGCTTGGTTATGGTAAAGTCTGCAGAAAGTCGAACGCTGAGCACAGTTGAAAGATTTATTCGTTGTTTTTTTGTACCGCCCGTGCCGCATACATCAAAGACTTTTAGCCCATCTGGAGTTGGAATAGAGACTTGTTTTGACTCCAAAAATTGCACTAATTTAGCAATTTGCTCTGGAGTTATTCCATCTTTATTCAGTGAAATAAGGCTTTTAATTAGCTCATTCGCAATTTTTTCATATGAGTGAATTTTTGAAATCATATATTTGCATTATGTACTTATTTATTAGTACGCAGACACAAAAAAGAAGTCAAATAAAAAGAGGATATTCTCCTCTTTTTATCTAAGAATTTACTATTTGTTTCGCTTTCGCTCAACTTCTGTCAGCCATTTTTTACGCAAGCGTACGCTCTTAGGCGTAACTTCGATATACTCATCTGATTGAATATATTCAAGTGCATTTTCCAGCGTAACTTCAAGCGGTGGTACCAAATTAATTGCGTCATCTGCGCCGCTTGAGCGCACGTTTGTCAGCTGCTTTCCCTTAATTGGGTTTACTGTCAAATCGGTTCCTTGGTTGTGTTCTCCAATGATCATGCCAGCATAAATCTCGGTAGCAGGGTGAATGAAGAGTGGCCCCCGCTCTTGCAATTTCCATAGACTGTAACCCGTTGCGATTCCTGTTTCACCCGAAATGAGCGACCCGACTGCGCGCTTTTCAATCTCGCCGAGGTGTGGTTCCATGCGCGCAAAAGTGCTGTACATTGTTCCCTCGCCTTTTGTCAAAATAATAAACCCAGATCGGATGCCGAGCAGACCCCGTGCCGGCACATCAAATTTCAGAACGGTCGTGCCATTTTCAGTGACCATATCAGTCATTTGGCCTTTTCGGAGGCTCAGCATCTCAATGATTTTTCCATTAATTTCCTCTGGTACTGTCACTACAACAGCCTCGATTGGCTCGTATTGCACGCCGTCAATCTCTTGCATGACCACCTCTGGTTGGCTTACTTGCAGCTCAAAACCCTCGCGGCGCATGGTTTCAATCAGCACTGCCAAGTGCATTTCACCTCGCCCCATTACTTGCATTCGGTCGCCGTCACCCGTGTTTAGGTTAATCTGCAGCCCCACATTAGTCTCAAGCTCTTTCTCAAGCCGGTCACGGATCTGCCGACTCGTGACAAATTTTCCTTCTCGGCCCGCAAAGGGACTGTCGTTTACTAGCACGTTAATACTCAGGCTTGGGGGGCTTACCTTAATCGCTGGAAGCGGCTCTGCGTCTAAGCTGCTTGAAATAGTTTCCCCCACAAAAACATCATTGAGGCCAGCAATTGCCACAATATCACCTGCGCTAACTACATCAACAGGCACCTTGTTCATGCCGCTAAATGTAAATAGTTTTGCTACTTTTCCTGAGCGCTTTTCGCCTTCTGTTGTAATGATAGTTACACCCTGATTGATCTTCAATGTTCCTTCGTGGACGCGACCAATGGCAACGCGCCCTAGATAGTCATCATATGCCAATGTGGCCGGTTGCATCCGAAATTCAGCATCAGTATTTTGCTCGGCTGCGGGCACGTGCTCAAGTACAAAATCAAGCATCGGGGTGATATCTTTGTGCTCGTTGTCAAGCGATAAAACTGCTACACCATCTTTTGCCACCGCGTACATATATGGGAAATCAAGCTGCTCGTCGCTTGCGCCCAAGCTGACAAACAGGTCAAAAACTTGGTCAATGACCCACCCTGGGCGACTAGCTGGCTTGTCAATTTTATTCACTACCACCAGCACTTTTTTGCCCTGTTCAAGAGACTTTTGCAGTACAAACTTGGTCTGTGGCATCGGACCTTCGTAGGCATCAACGACCAAGACGGTCGCCTCAACCGTTTGCAGAACCCGCTCTACCTCACTTCCAAAATCAGCATGGCCCGGAGTATCCACAATATTAATTTTCGTGTCTTTATATTTAATCGCTGCATTCTTAGCATAGATCGTAATACCCCGCTCTTTCTCTTGGTCGTTGCTGTCCATGACCCGTTCGGCCACTTGTTCGTGTTCAGAAAAGGCTCCACCTGCTTTTAGGAGAGCATCCACGAGTGTTGTCTTTCCGTGATCAACATGGGCGATGATAGCGATATTTCTAATTTCCATGGCAAAAACGGAGGATGTATTTTTTATTGATTGGAGCACGTGACGAGAATCGAACTCGTGTTTCAGCCTTGGCAAGGCCGTGTAA
>JAHDDZ010000055.1 GCA_020629095.1 Candidatus Altimarinota bacterium
AGAAATTGTTCTTGATTATGATTATTTTAAAAAAGAGAAAACACCGCTTCTGTAAGACAAAAAAAGGCCGATCAATCCGATCGGCCTTCTTCATCGTGCGGCATATTCCTTCAAAATCCGTTCTTTGTCGGCATTCTTCCACATTTTTCCGTCGCCCGCTCCGCGCGGAATCCCAAACTGGTAGTGGTAATTATTTATATTTGCATCGCCGGTCACCTCAAACACAACCCACTCTGGCCCCGTCACGGTCATCATTTTGATCTGCACGGGGTTGCCCTCTATGCCAAAAATATCATCCCGCGAGTAGACCTGCCGCTCGGTTGCGTTGATTTTCAGCTGGTCAAAAACGGCCTTAAAGTGCGCCTTAAACGCATCGCTCTCGTTTGGGTTTTTCATTACCGCTGCCCCAAATTGGTCAATTGTCGCATCGAACCATTCGCGGTCTTTGGTTTGCTCCACATTGGTCTGCAACCCCAACAGCTCTTTCTCAGACTGCAAATCTGGCATTTGTGGTGGCTGCTGCGTGGTCACTTCGGGTGCGTGTTTTGGTGTTTCCATGTGTACATTATAGCATATAATTACGCCATTTGACAAGCTGCTTGCAATGCCCTATAAATACATCGTGGATTAGTTCTTGGCAGGCGAGTGCATGCCAACTGCGAAGCCCAAAAAAGCCGAATGGCTTGTTCTTTTCCAGAGCGGGGGTCGGGATTGCCCGACAGCAATGTGTTGTTTGGTGGCTTGTGCGTGCCGTGGTGGGCATGGGTCACCAAACACAGTTGATATGCAAATGATAGTGACAATATTTCAATTATTTAAAAAAGGAATTGCTTGTGTAATTTTCTTTTGCATTGGCGCTAGCGCAATATATCATGGGGCATATGACCTCTTTATTGCCGATACGCAGTATGT
Source organism: Candidatus Altimarinota bacterium (assembly GCA_020629095.1). Taxonomy (GTDB): domain Bacteria; phylum Patescibacteriota; class Gracilibacteria; order UBA4473; family UBA4473; genus JAHDDZ01. The sequence goes on from JAHDDZ010000055.1 coordinate 913, forward strand.
GACGTATTACACCTATGGCACATATGTAACGCGGCCAGCGTCTCAATTGGGGAGTGTAATTCTGTTCATTGGAGGGTTCTATATATTACTCCAATTTGTGCTGATATTGCTCATTCCAGCAGAAGAGTTGACAGCATAGAACCCCCTACTGGGAAACAAAAAGGCCACCCGCGTTGGTGGCCTTCTTCATCGTGTTTCAGTGCAGCAGATAGCTGACAGCAAACGTGACCGCGGCCATCGCACCGGCCAAAAAGCTGCGCCACAGCTCCAGTTTGCGGATTCGCCCATTGGTCGCGCGGGTCTCTTTTAATATCAACCCCAGCTGCGCCTGCACGTGTTTTAGCTCATTTTGAAGGACGGCGAGTGATTCTTTAGGCATCGGTTTTGGGGCCATCTGTGCGAGTCATACGATTTGTTTGGCTGAGTAAAAACATCGCCACCGAGGTCAAAATGGGGTTCAGGTTGGCATCTGCCAGCACCGTAAAAGCCGCAGCAAAACCGGCTAAAAAGGCATCGCGCAGGCTCTTCCCTATTCGGGTTTGCGGCGCCTGAAACCGCACCAAAAGCTGTAAAATCAAGTTCATAAAAATGGGGTTATAGATCCGATATACGCCCATTGAGGATTTGTTTGCAAGGGAGAAAACCTGAAAAAACCCTGAAAAAGGACTCTTTCGGGCATGCCCAAAATCAGTATGAATAGGGTACATAATCCGTTGCAGATGAACCACGATACCCTCCCGTAGCCGAAAAATAGACCGTCCAAAGAGAACAGCACCAGTCCGTTGCAGATTGGTTTCTGGTGCTGCTCTACTACTATTTTGCGCCATTTTTGCGCCCCGCGCCAGCGGGCTTCTTCATCTATTTTTCATGCCCCTTGACCCACTTTCGTTTCCGTCCTTAGTGCACCAAAAACCCGTTAACCTGCAGACCCTGCAGCCACCCGAGCTGGTTCTGCTGGTCATGTGCGAGCGCGATGCGTACCTGCGGCTGGAGGGCGAATTTGTCACGCTGTGCCGCCAGTTGCTCGCTCGTGCGGGGGGGGGCGATGAGCCGCTGAAAGCAGTTGACGTGAGTCACCTTTTTTAGTATAAGTTGGTTGTGGATTAGTTCTTGGTAGGTAATTACATGCCAACTGCGAAGCCCAAAAAAGCCGAATGGCTTGCTGTTTTACAGAGCGGGTAACGTGTTGTTTGGTGGCTTGTGCGTGCCATGGTGGGCATAGGTCACCAAACAATCTAGTTATTATGGAGATATCAAAAGCCCTGCATAAAATGCAGGAAATCACAAAAGTCTTTAAACAGCTAGAAGGGCTTGTAAATACGAATTATGCAGAGGTAAAATTTGCCTTAGGCGTAAAGCTTATAATTCTTGAAGGCTTGATAGATCAGAGCTTTGAGAAAGCCCTTTCTTGCCTTGAAGAGGATGAAAAAATGGTAGTTCACTCTAGTTCTAAAAAGGAGCAGTGGATTATATTCTTCCATAAAGAAGCGTAAATAGCCCCCCTCTGCTAAAACAAAAAGGCCGATCAACCAGATCGGCCTTCTTCATCGTGCGCCCAAAAGGGGCGGTTGCCCCTAGCAAATGCCAAAACTAAAGTTACTGAAGTCGCCGAGCAAACTCAGCACCTCGCGCCCGAGTGGGTCGGTCGACAGCGCCGCTTGGGTCGCGCTGATCGACCCGCTGGCGTACGCCGCGGCGCACCCGCAGCCAGTTCCACGAGAGTACTCAAAGTCGTCGAGCTTGACCTTGTCGCCCGGTTCCAGACAGCCGATCAGCCCCGTTCCAGAGCCGCCCATGCCGCCCCCAGAGCCACTGCCAGACGACGAAGAATACGTGCCAGCGGCCACGCCCTCGATATACATCAGCCACGCCAGCACCAGCGTCGCGCGGTGGATCTGCCACGGAATGAAGCACACCTGCGCGTCGGGCACTGTCGCCGCAGTCACAAACGCAGACGGGTCAGCGGGGCAGCTTTGGACTGCCTTTGTGGCGACCAGCACCTGACCCGCAATCAGGTTTATGCCCCCCACGACCGCGTTACTGGTTATGTTCCACCAGCTCCACGGCTTGGCTGGGCACGGCAGCGCGGGGTTTGCCGCTGGGTCAAATGCGCCCAAAAACGTGGTCGGGCAGCAGTCACACGACCGCGGAAACGTGGTCGTTTGGCCCTCGCACGGGCAGTTGCGCCGGCTGTGAAAGCCCACCAGCGCGTCGACCATGGACTGCGCCCGGGTCAACAGCGCGGTTTGCTGGGGGGTGGTCAGGCCGCTTGCGTCGGGAAACGCCGCCACGAAGTCGCTCGGGGTGGCATAGCACAAGGTGGATGATTGGATGTAAGTCGTCATGAAAAATGGATTAGACAGGTTCACAACTGGTTGTATGCCATCTTGGCATTTGTCTACAAGAGGGTTGACGGTGTGCCTATTTTCATATATAAATACATCGTGGTAGCTTGTGCCTGTGGCACTCCTGCCCGTTTATTATGCCCCACTGGGGCGCTCTTTTCGGCCTCAGCACCCCCACTTGGGGGATTCAAAACAGCACATTTTCCGCTTCAAGAAAGCATATGATAGTGTGTAATTCGCCCTGCATATGGGCATATCTGGGGTGAATTACACATTGTTTAACCCGTTGCTGGGCAACCAGCAGCACAATACTTTTATTATGAAATATCTGTACACAAACCACTCTCCTAAATTTTATAAGCGAGTGGCATTAAGCCTCGCAATAGGCATTCCGTTGAACTTGTTAATAAGCATCCCAACTGGGGTACTCAACTGGACATCTCTTTTCATTTTGATAGCCATGGGCGTCATTGTCATTGCTGGTAACAGCTTTGCATGGTCGATTTATCCGCAGCAGCTGAAAGCAGCAAAAGCGGAGATCGCTGCCTTGAAAGAAAAGCAAGAGCAAATGCACTGCGACAGCCTTGCGGCAGCAGATTTTCTGCAGACTATGGAAATTTTATTATCTC
>JAHDDZ010000056.1 GCA_020629095.1 Candidatus Altimarinota bacterium
GAAAAGCATTTTCTCTCTTCATCACTTCTTATTCACCGTTTTATCGTGAAACTTTGTGATCTGCGCTTTAAGCTTATCATGCATCAGATCCGCACATGCTTTGATAGACTCAGCCGAAACATCAGAGTGAAATTTGCCGTGGTGCGGGCTGGTCACAGTCGAGCTCGCCTCGAACCGATCGCCTGCGTGGTGCTTGTTTTTCTCTAGTTTTATCCGCACATCAATCGTGTCGTCATCGATTCCTGCAATCGATCCCAGCATCTTTTTCAGGTGCATAAACTTCTGTTCAAAATAGTTCTGGTCTTCTTCAAAAAATGTGACGGTGCCGGTTTGAAAGTGGAAAATCATGCGATTGGGTAAGTGAGAATTGTGCCGCTATAGCCTGATTTTAGGGCGATTATCGGCTCATTTATTATAGCTCCTGCGACCTGTGCGTCTAGTTCACCATCTACTTCATTTAGTGTTTTGCATATCTTTTCTGCTGCAGAGGCCTTACAGACCAGCAGCATGGCACTACCGCTGTGCCAGGTCCGATATGCCTCAGCATCCGCCACATCTCCCATTTCTACCAGCTGCTGCAAAGCCGCGTGTGGTGCGTGCAGATGCGGCAAGTCAGCCCCCATTCCTTCAGGCAAAACCCGTGGCAGGTTGCCCGGAACGCCACCACCTGTCACGTGACAGAGTGCCTTCAAGGTGTGTTTCAGGTTACCTTCAAACCCGCCCAGCAGCGCGTCATGCAGCACCCGATGATATATTTTTGAAGGCGTCAAAAGCACCTGTCCCCATGTTTTTTCATCATCAAATGGCGCATTGTGCCAGTTTTCGCCCAGATGTTTTTCACAAATTTTCCGTGCCAAACTGACACCATTACTGCGCAAGACCCGCCCCCGAAGGGCAATAATTGCATCTCCTGCTTTTACGTCATATCCAGTAATATATCGCTCTTTTTTGACTACGCCAACAGCCGTTGCGTTCCATACCAGCTTGTTGACCGCGTTTCCCATTTCAGCAATTTCCCCCCCCGGTATAACTATTTTTTGCTCGCGGCACGCCTCTGCCAGACTTTCTGCAAGCGCCCCCAGCTGTTCTGGGTTCACACTTGGCACGTCAAATGTATTCGTGATCGAAATAACCTCCGCCCCGACGCACACAGCGTCGTCGGCGACCATTGCACACAGGTCATGACCGAGTGTAGAATAGTCCCCCACTCGCTCGGCAATCTCAGCTTTGGTGCCGGTTCCGTCGTCGTTTTGCACCAGTAAAAAGTTGCCCATGTCGAGCGCGCCGGCATATCCCTCATCCAGCACGTACGGCTGACCAATCATGTTTTTCCGTGCCCCAAAAGTTGATTTTGCCGCCATATAAGCGGCACGAGAAGCCGCGTCACCCGCGTCAATATTTACGCCAGCATCAGCATATTTCATGTTGTAAAGAGGACTACTGCGCGTTTATTGGGAATCACTGAAGCTACGTTTTGCAGCTCTGACAGACGGGTTTCGCCCAATCGCATCAGCAGCACAGCGGTGTCTTCGCCTTTCACCACGTCTGATAGTTTATTAACCGAAAAGTAATGCTCGGCCTGGTCAAACATCCCGATCATTTTATGGCTCCCAAGCTGCATCAAAAACGGCTCGAGGATGTCAGAATCGTGCTCTGACACGTGCGAATTTGGCCGCAAAATCGGCACATTTGGCAGGGCTTTTTCGACCTGAGAAATATGCATAATGCGCCCCGTCAGCCCCTCAAACAAGTAAACCCCGACCACCGAAATGCCGAACCCAAGAAGCAGCGCGCCGATCAAGATGTAAACCCACGGCAGAGTCTGCCACTCCGTAAATCGCTCTGGCGGGGTGATGGTAAACGGAAACGGCGAGTCAGCATTGATTTGCGCCAAATGCTCCTGCACGGCTCCAACAATTCCATCAGACATGGCCGGTGAAAACTGCCGCTCGTTTTCTGCTAAATTTAGGGTATAAAACACATTTGATCGATTTTGTTTTCGAGCACTCAGCTTCTGTTTCAGGTCGTCTATTTTGACTGTTTTGCCATACGCCGCTGTTGCTTTTTCGATTACTTTTGTGCGGAAGCTCGGGTCTTTTACCCACCCCGAAATGGCATCTGCCATGCGCTCTGCGCCTTCTGCGCTATAGTAATGATTTCCTGCAGGCGCCTCCCCAGAGGCTTTTACCGTAAAGTAAATTGTGGTTTTGTCGGCTTTTGTCAGTTGGTTTGTAGCAGCAAAAAAGAGCCCCGTCAAGAGAATTCCCCCAAGCAAAGCCCAGATCCATCGGCGGCGAAGCGGCAGCAGCAAGTCAGTTAGTTCCATTTTAGATGTTAATGAGATGTGGCTCAGCGGCCGTATATGTACCCCGTCCTTGGTTTTCGACATAATTCAAATACTCCTCGGTGACCTCTGGGGTGACATATCCTCCGTCAAAACACCCCGTGCAAAACTGCTCTATCTCTGGGTTTCCGGCCTTTGCCGCAGCCACCAAGTCATTAACTGATTGATAAAAAAGCGCATCAACTCCCAACACTTTGCGCACGTCTTCGGTCTCCATGCCATATGCGAGTAGCTCTTTTCGGGTTGGAATATCAACCCCATAGACATCTGGGAACCGCACGGGTGGGGCTCCAGAAGCGACATAAATCTTCTTCGCGCCAGCGTCTCGGCACATTGCCACAATCTGTTGCATGGTGTTTCCACGCACAATACTATCATCCACCAACAGCACATTTTTGCCTTTAAACTCTAGCTCCACTGGACTCAGCTTTTGGCGGATAGAGCGCTTGCGAGCGGCTTGCCCAGGCATGATAAACGTGCGCCCGACGTATCTATTTTTGATGAGGCCCTCTCGATATGGAATGCCCAAATCAGTGGCCATTTGCAAAGCAACGGGTCGGCTGCTGTCAGGCACAGGGATAATGGAGTCAATCTGTAAGCCGCTTGCGGCGACTTGCTTGGCGAGTGCCGAGCCCATCCGCAGCTGGGTTTTATAGACCGAAATGCCGTTCAGCACACTATCTGGTCGCGCCAAATACACATACTCAAAAATGCACGGACTCAGCTCGCCTTTCACGCATTCGCGGGTCAGCGACTCGCCGTCATGGGTGACAATCACCGCTTCGCCCGGTTTTACGTCACGCACCACTTCATACCCTATGGCTGTCAGCGCCACATCCTCGCTCGCAAACATATAATCAATTCCGCGCGTGGTCATTTTTCGTCCCATCAGTAGCGGCCTGATTCCCTTTGGGTCGCGAAACGCCACCAGCCCCAGCTCGTCGATAATGCTAATAATACTATACGCCCCCGTCACTTCATTCATTGTATTGGTAATAGCGCTGAAAATCGCATCCGTCAGCGGCTCTGTTTTGGCCTTCAGCTCATCATAAATCTTGGTCGCAAAGATGTTTAAAAGCACCTCGGTATCACTGCCCGTTCGCAGGTGCCGATAATACTCTTTGGCGACTTTTTCTCTCAGCTGGTGCGCGTTGGTCAGATTCCCGTTGTGGATGAGATACATCCCCAGTGGCGCATTTACAAAAAAGGGCTGCGCTTCGCTTGCGTCAGCACCCCCAGCCGTTGGGTAACGGCAGTGCCCTAGCGCCATATTTCCTTGCAACCGCGCCATGTCAGTCGACTTAAAAACATCTTTGATCAGCCCGTTGTCTCGCTTTTCATGAAACTGCCCTTGGTCATAACTCACAATTCCAGCGGCGTCTTGGCCGCGGTGCTGCAGCATCAGCAGGCCGTCATAGGCCTCGATCGCTGCCTGTCCATCTCGCTTTGCGATACCGATGATTCCACACATGGGCGCTGGGGATTAGCACCCA
>JAHDDZ010000057.1 GCA_020629095.1 Candidatus Altimarinota bacterium
TAGCTCAGGAATATTGGCAATTTGATCGGTCAACAAAGGAAAAACCTGTGGTGGCACACTATAGTAAAATATTTCTCTTTCATGCTGCCCTTTTGTTAATTTTGTGCGAAATGCCCCATACGCAGTAAAGCTTTTTGCAGTGTCATATTTCCCCTGGAAGTAATGAATTCTTGTTAGGAGTTGCGCTAAAATTTCTTCTTGATACTCCCCCCAATCTCCTTTGTGCGCCGCTTTTACAGATGTTTCAAACATTTGTCGGAATGCCTCACTTGTCCTCTCAGAGCGGCTATATCCAATAATCCAATAGTCTTCTGGTAGACGTTTTTGCTCTGCTAGTTCAAAGATTCCTGGAAAGATTTTTAGCTTTGCTAGGTCGCCACTTGCGCCAAAAATAGTAAGTAAAAATGAGCCTGAATGTCTATACACTTTATACATCCCAGTCTGTGTGAAAAATACCTTCTTTGTCTATTCGTTGATATGTGTGGGCGCCAAAATAATCACGCAATCCTTGGAGCACAACAGCGCTGCTGCGTTTTTGTGTTTGCCCCAAAAAGCTACTGAGTGCAACCGAAAAACAATGTATCGGCACTTCACAGGCGACACTAGACGCAACTACCTGCTGCAATGCTGGCAATGCATCATTCATGATCTTCATCACACTTTCTATTTCAAGCATGTTCTGCGTTGACTTAAACCCTTCTTGTAGGGGCGTTAAAGCCCGACTGCGGATGATACACCCCCCCTGCCAAACACGCGATATTTCTGAGAAATCCAGCTCCCAATTGTGCTCTTTGCTAGCAGCTTTCATCAGCTCAAACCCCTGTGCATATGCCATAAGCAAGGCAATATGAAGTGCCTTACCAAGCACTTTTATGCTCAGTTTTTCTATCTCTTTTGGCGGTGTTTTAACTCTTTTTTGATACAACTTTTCTCGTTGATCTCTTTGGCTGCTAATCACCCGTGCTATCACTGCCTGAGCGATCATACTCACATCTACTCCTCGCTCAAATGCATCAATAACAGTCCACCGACCAGTGCCTTTCTGCCCCGCCGTATCTAATACTTTCTCAAGCAACGGCGCCCCATCTGCATCTTTTTTGCGGAGGATGGGGATCATGATCTCAAACAAAAATGACTGAAGCGGCCCACTGTTCCACTCCTCAAAAGCATCTGCTATGGCATCCTCGCTCATGCCATAGCCATTTTTCATCAACTCATATGCTTCCGCCAGCAGCTGCATTATCGCATATTCAATTCCATTATGAACCATTTTTACATAGTGCCCAGCACCGTTTGGCCCAATGTGCTCTACGCACTCGCCCCCAGAAAAGTCTTTTGCAGCCATGCTTTTCAAGATAGGACTCAAGAACTCCCATACTGATTTTTCACCTCCTGGCATCATACTTGGCCCATGCAGGGCGCCCTCTTCTCCTCCACTAACCCCCATTCCAAACCAGTTAATTCCCTTCTCTGCAAATGCTTTTTCTCGTCTTACAGTGTCTGAAAAAAGACTATTTCCTCCGTCTATCATAATATCTCCTTTGTCTAAAAGCGGCGCAATTTGGTCTGCAACCATATCAGTAATGGCTCCAGCCTTCACCATGATAAGAACTCGCCGCGGCGCTTTTAAACTGTCTATGAAGTCCTTCAGCGTCTCATATCCAGTGAGCCCCTCGGCGCCATGCCGCGCCACAAGTGACTCTGTTTTTTCATATGTCCGGTTGTGCACGGCTACGCTCCAGCCAGCTCGGGCTGCATTTCGTGCTAGGTTCTCGCCCATAACCCCGAGACCTAAAACCCCTATATCATGCATTTTATATGTTTTAATTCTTCACCAAATACTCCCTTGTCAGAACTTTACTGCGCTCGACTCCTGGTTGGTCAAACGCGTTGATGTCCATCATTTCGCCTAAAAACGCCGTTGCTCCTTCAAATAATAGAAAGAGAGATCCTAGCATTTTTGCGTCAATTGTGTCCATTTCGATGTGCGCCACCGGCCTTCCAATCTCTTGCAATGTGGCCTTTGTCGCCTGAAACTCTGCCTGCAGCAGTGTCCCAAAATCAAGACCCTTCAAAATCGCTACTTTTGCATGGTCCCCCATATCTGGTATTTCTATTTTCTTTCCTGTGTTTTTTCGATTCAAAAAGATATATTGCTTGTCGTTTGGCCCCTGTGCATATAGCTGCAGCTGGCTGTGTTGGTCTGTTGCCCCAAGGGCACCAATAGGGGTAAAACCAACCGAATCACCGGCACTGTTTCTCTTGCCGGTGCTCTCTGCCAGCAATTGTGCATACCACTCTGCAAATGTCTTTAATTGTTGTATATACGGCATCACGACCACATTCCAGCCGCCTATTTTCCCTGCCACCTCCAACTGCCAAGCAGCCATTTGATATGGCACATTTTTGTCTTTTTCTGGGCTCAAAAACAAATCCCTCATCTCTTGTGCTCCAGCTAAAAGGGGCTTTATATCAATTCCGCAAAGGGCTGCTGGCACCAGACCAACTGCTGTAAGCACGCTAAAACGACCACCAACTGCTGGTGGAATTGGGAAAGAAACAAGATTCTCACGATCTACTCGCTCTCGCAAATAACCCGCCTCCGGGTCAGTTATATAGGTGAAATGATCGCGCACTGCCAATCCTTTTTGCTCTACTTGTTTTTCGAAATATGCCATCAGTGCTAGCGTTTCTGGCGTTCCTCCGCTTTTTGTAATCGGCAAGAAAAGCGTTTTACTAATATCAATTTGCTGCTCAACTGACCGCAATAGCTCTGGATCAATGTTGTCTACAATAATCAATTGTGGCTTTGACTGTCCATTGAGCGGCAAGAGCGTGTCGCGCAATGTCTGGGTGCCAAGAGCACTACCACCAATCCCCAATACAACAATAAATTCGTATCGCCCTTCAACAGATTTTGCATATGCACTGATTTCATCTACCAGTTGAGTATCGTCAATAACTTGCCAAAATGACTGCCCACGCGCCATGAAAGAATCAATCAAGCCAGGTAGATTATGTTCATTTTTTGATGTTGGTGTAAAAGTCACTTTCATTATTTATACAAATTTTGACATGCCACGCAGTTGTACCAGTCTGCCATAAACTTCTCTAAACCGGCATCTGTCAGCGGATGTGCGACTGCTTTGTCAAGAAGTTTTGGGGGAATTGTCGCAATGTCTGCTCTAGCATTTATGCAATCAACAATATGCCGCGGGTGGCGAATCGATGCCGCCAGCACTTTTGTGTCAAACCCATAGAGTGAATATGCCTGCACAATGTCTGCCACCAGTTGCACCCCGTCATAGCTAATATCATCAACTCTGCCGACAAAGGGGCTGAGCAATGTCGCCCCGGCCTTTGCTGCCAACAGTGCCTGACTAAGCGAGAAGACTAACGTCACGTTAGTACGAATCCCCTCTCGGCTCAACACCTTAACCGCTGCCAAACCTGCTTGCGTCATCGGTATCTTTGCATAGATATTTTTGTGCCAAGAGGCTACTTTTCGCGCCTGCTCCAACATCCCTTCTGTATCCTCTGCAACCACCTCTACACTTATTGGCCCATCTACCAATTTCGTTATTTCCATGATCCGCTCTTTTGGATCAACTCCTTCCTTTGCCATTAGGCTCGGGTTTGTTGTAACTCCATCAATTATCCCCCATGCACTATATTTTTCTATTAAATTTTTATCAGCGCTGTCCAAAAATATTTGCATAAATGTGAGTGATTATTCCAAAAAGAATGATAGCACAAAACAAAACCTTGAGCCAATTATTTCATGTAATCTAGCCTACTTTACAGTTTTTATTCTGGCGGAG
>JAHDDZ010000058.1 GCA_020629095.1 Candidatus Altimarinota bacterium
AGTTCACATACGTATCGGCGGGAGTTTCACACTGATGACAGCTGCTCAAAACATCATCTGAAATGCGCTCAGCCACACGCTCATCAAACACATAATTTTTCCCTTTATACCGCATATCCAATCCCTTTTCTCTCACCTCATGCGCATAATCAATTATCCCTCCGCACATCTGCGAGACATCTGTAAACCCCTTTTTCAGAAAGTAAGCAGATGCTTTTTCACACCGAATACCACCAGTGCAATACAGCACAACGGGCTTGTTTTTGTGGGTCAAAGCCATCTCAACTGCCTTTGGCAACGCCTTGCGAAAGGTCTCTGTTTTGGGACAAATAGCCCCCTCGAACCGCCCAATTTCATATTCATAATCATTCCGCATATCCACCACCAGCGCCTCTGGATCCGCTATTTTTTCATTCATTTCCTCCGCATTAATATGCTTCCCAATGCAGTCTAAATCAATTTCATCATCTGACAAACCATCTGCCACAATCCGGTGTTTGACCTTGATTGTCAGCTTCAAAAAACTCATATCATCTTGCTCTACGCCAATTTTGAGTGGCACTCCAGCTAACCAATATTTGCTGTTTATACTCTCTAAAAATGCATCCCAGTTGGGCTCTGGCACATTTATCTGAGCGTTGATTCCCTCAGGTGAAAGATATGTTCGCCCCAAAATGCCCAGCTGCTCCCACTCGGTAAACAGCGCATTGCGGGTGTCTTGAGGGTTTTTCAGCGAAACATACTTATAAAACGACACAGTTTTTCGCGCAAAATCTTCGCCCTCCAGCGCTTTTAGCAGGCACGCTTTTCCCTTTCTGTTACGCAGTTCATGCGGATTTGGCTGCATTATTTCGCTTCAAAAACAATATCAAACTCGAGCGTCATTTCGTCTTTCAACGCCGCGTCAGATGCACTCTCAAACGCGAGTTCAAACACCGTTCGGTCGACTGTTGCTGTGCCAGTTAGTTGCGCCATTTCATCATCAGTGGTGAAAGTTACTGGAAATGTCACAGGCGCTGTTATTTCTTTTATAACAAGGTCTCCTGTCATTTTTCCTCCGTCAAAACTTGTAACGACAAATGCAATCTCAGGGTAGCTTTCTGTATCAAAAAAGCTCTGAACTGACAAGTGGTCGATCAGGCCTTGACCCCCATTTTTAATGTCATCAACTGTCATGTCAGCCACTGAAAGCATAATCATACCACCAACCAATTTGCCTTCTTTCATTTCCATTTCGGCTTTGACGACTGGCAACTGCCCATAGTGCGACTCGCCAATAGCGCTTCCAGTCCATTTTGTGGTGCTTTTTTCGGGCACAAATGCATATGCCATAGTCGCTGCTTCACCCTCCTTAGATACTGCTTCTTCAGAATCCGTATCCGTAGCTTCTACTTCTTCAACTTCAACTGAAGCTTCCGTCACTTCACCCTCGGCCGGGATTGGTTGATATGGCTCACCAGAACTTACTTTCTCTTGTTTTTCGGTGGTCTCAATAACTGCTTTTTCTGTTGTCACAACTTCAGTTTTGGTGTCGCCACAAGCGACCAAACCAAGTGCCAAAAGTGATATTGCTGCTTTTTTCATAGTGTATTATATTAGTTCAAAAGGAGAGTACCTAAAAGACTTGTGGTGTCAACTCTGTGCAACGACTGGCTTCGCAAATTACCTCTGGGGGCATCAAAAACTCGCACGTGCTTATTTCTCCATTTTGCTCAACTTGCAACTGCCGCAGGTTCGTATATGTCGCTATCAACTCCATCATATAATCTGTTTGATTTTTGTCCGTCATGCTATACGCCACATACCCTTCGGGTCCACCGCACCCCCGCGCGCCATACCCCTCGACCACACAGTCGCTGTCACGCACACAGCTGGTTTCGGCTGCTGTGTCAAAGATCATATCGAGCGAGACAATCTCTGGCAAGTCAGCTGGGGCTACTGGCAAATCTCCTGCTTCACAGATACTAACAAACCCATATCCGATGGGTTCATTTTCAGCATTCATGGCTATTACTGTTGTCTCTTTTTTATAACATATTTGCTGACTCCAACCCGCATTAGAATGCATACCGCTGCTGGTTCTTTGTTCTCTTGTCTGCTTATGAATAATTGCACTACCAGCAGTATCTGCTCTGTACTCATACGTATCATACCATTCGGCCTCAGGAACTTCATCCCACCAAACCTTTAGGCCAATGAGGCTATCATCAATAAGCGCTTCATGCTCTAGTGGAAAAATCGGCAGCCCAGCTGTTGTTGGAATTGTGTTTACTTCTTCCCATTTTCCGTTTGAAAATGGAAGAGAAATAAAATAGGAATTACTATTACTGGCGGGCTCTAGCCAGCTAAGGGCATCCCCCGAAATCAAATCAGACGCGTGCACATATTGTGAGCTGAGGCTATAAAGCGCGTCGTCCATTTGCACCAGGCGCTCAATCTGCCGCTCCCAGTCGAGGTACTTATACTCGTCATTTGGGTCTAGTCCAATTTCGTGGCTGGCGTAGTGCGTCACTTCGTTGAGTTTCTCAATTCCGCGAGCGACCGTAATGCGATAGACATGCGCGCCCTGCCATACGTTTTGCCCCCATTGGCTGCCGTCTTTGTTGTTTTGTTGTTGCTCTGGGGTTAGCTGGCTGATGCTCATTGGGAAGGCAAAAATCGACTCATCTGGCACGGTCAGCAGCGCGTGGTGGTTCCACATCAGTGGGCTGTCAGAGCCACGGTCGCCGATAGAAACCGCATCAACCATGGTCGGATTTGTCACGTCACTCACGTCAAACAGGGCAATTTTCAGCCCCTGCTGAAACGCCCCACCCCACTGGTTTGGCACGGCTTCTTTTCCAAAGCCGATGATATGCGTATCGCTCAGCGGGTGCAAGTAATCTGAATAACCTGGGATTTTAAGCTCGCCCAGCACTCGTGGCTGGCGCGGGTTGTGCAGGTCAAGCACAAATAGCGGGTCAACCTGCTGAAAAGTCACCATGTAGCCTTTGTCGCCCATGAACCGCGTGCTATGGATTTGCTCACCAGGAGCCAGATTTTCCAATTCGCCAATCTGCTGCAGCCCCTCGTCAAAAATATAGACATTATTAACAGATTCTCCGGTTGGCATCGGCATGATATCAATCACATCTGGCGACGCAACACGGCGCGCTTCTGGCTGTGCCACAAACCGATTTGACGTGGTAGCAACTCGCAGGTTACCGCCCCATTCGCTCATCGCCCACTGGTTTTTCAAATACCCGTTGACCCGGCCAGTGGCTGCCAGCGGCATGTCATATTCTGTTATATCAAACTTATAAATACGGGTCTGACGTGCGTCGCCCGGAAAGCCCCAGTCCCAGATGTAATTATAGTTCCAGACAGGTGCCGCAGCATACAACGCCCCACGACTCATATAAATATTGCTTGGGTTGAGCCCCATCACCGTTGTGGCATCAACAACTCCACCCCGGGCAGGCACCCGAACCAAAGTGGTCAGCTGAGAATTTCCCAGCTCTGTCGGGATGTATTTAATGTTTTCACAGCTCACCAGCTCAGTTTCTGAGCCATCTTCGTTTTTTATGAGTGGCATATCTGCACTCGTAATTCCCTCATACCAGTTGCTTTGTGTCACTGGCTGCCCCAATAGCATATACACCTCGCCGTTCATCATCCGCGCTTGCTGCGCATATCCTGTCAGCTCGACATGGTTGACCTGTTGTGGTTCATCGCCCCGCGTGTCAAAAGTAAACACGTGCGTGTTGCTGCTCTGCACATTTGACACATCTCCACGCTGATATGTTTCATAT
>JAHDDZ010000059.1 GCA_020629095.1 Candidatus Altimarinota bacterium
CGAGCCACCGCCGTAACCTGCTACAGCGCGACTGGAGTCACTTTGGGGTTGGGCTGTCGACCTCTACACGGGGGGATGTGTATGTGGCAATGCTGTTCTCTGACACAGAAATTGAGGGACTCATCGCCCCTTGACGAGTCCGCCATTTTTGATATAAAGAGTATGGTGAGGTGCGTGCCACAGAACGGATATTGGCACAAGCCTCCCACCTGAGCCGCATTGGCTCAGCTCTTTTACACCTTCGGAACAACCAGCCGGTAGGGGAGTTTTATTGGTTTTAAAAAAACTAGAATGCAAGGTATGACGGTAACACCAGGAAAGGAAGCCAAAAGATTAGTTGGATGCTCACTTCATCTCACATTTGAAAGAAAAGTAGAAATAGACTTAGCAGAAACAAATAATGATTTGGTCACAAAGACAAAAAAGAAAATCATTTCATTAGTTAAAAGTGACAAGAAAAATAATGGTTTCTACTTAAACAACAAACAAACAATAATTCTAAGAAATAAACTAGAGTTTAAAATTCGTTCGTATAACAAAAAGAGGAATACCTTTAAGGGGATTGAAGTATTTGAAGGAGATTATCCTACATCAGGTACTGAAATAGAGGTTAAAGTAGATGAAATTGTAAGATATTACCAAGAAATATATTAACTTCAAAAAGCTGCACGTTCCGTTGGTGTAGCTTTTACTATATCATCTGCGCGACTTCTTTCAGCAGCACTTTATTGTACCCATAGCGCATCCGCATCGCCCCCAAAATACCCAGCCATCCGTCGGTTCCCTTTGTGCTGAAGCGGGTCAGCAGTAGGCTACAGCTCTGCAGTCCATCGATTAGATCTCTCTCTCCAATGAAGATTTTGACATCCCCTACAGGCACATCTTGCCCCTGCAGAAACGCCACCAGCCTGTCCCGCCCCTCCAGCACCTCCACCACCTGCGCTGCCTTTTCAGGGTCGGCGGCAAACTCGGGTGCGCGCAGCACATTACTCAGCCCCAGTAGTTAAGTCAGCCCCCACACCGGCAAAACCGATGTTTCCACTCAGGCTAGAAACCAGTCGCAGCGCGTCAAAAAGTGTATCTTTCACGCGGCTAATTTGATATTCTGACAGGCGCTTTTTCAGCGTTTTTTGAAACTGCGCCTCGCGCGAACTGGTGTCAAGAAGCTCATCAACGTAGTACCGATACCCCTCCTCAGTCGGGATTTTACCCGCGCTGACGTGCGGCGAGGCAATCAACCCAACCTCCTCGAGCACAGCAAACTCATTGCGAATCGTCGCCGAGGAAACCAGAAATTGGCCGCTTTTTAGCAGTCGCGAGCTGGCCACGGGCGTTGCCTCTGATATAAAATCACGTATCAGCGCCGCCAAAATCTGCTTGGTTCTTTCTTTCATTTATGTTCATTTTGCGCATAATGACCACAAAATGCAAGCATTTCTTTCGGTCGTGTTGCGGGGCGTGCGCGACGCCTATACGTGGGCGAACCCGGTCGGGGCGCAGATTGGCGACCGTGTGGTGGTGCCATTTCGGGGGCGAAATCGCATCGGAATTGTGGTCGCAGAACACGCCACAACCGACCTGAAAAAGACTGCAGAGGTCGTAGAAATCCTTGATAAAAATCTGGTTCCAAAAGAGGGGATTGCGCTTGCGCAATGGGCTGCCGAGCAGTACTTTTGCCCTGTTGGAAAGGTGCTCAGTTTGATGCTGCCACCGGCGTTTTGGTCAAAAGAGCAGCCCGTGAAACAGACCCGCGTGTGGTCAATTTTGGGCACAGAAACAGAACCAAAAGGCACAAAGCAAAAAGCGGTTGTGGCGGTTTTGAGGCGACTTGGAGGCGCTGCGCCAGAGACTGAATTGAAGGACACAGCGAGTTACACTGTGCTGAAAAACATGGCGGAAAAAGGATATATAAAACCAGAAAAGGGAATCACTCCAGACCCGCTTTTTGGCCACGAAGAGCGACCAAGTCACGATTTGACAGCGACGCAAATGGAGGCCTATGACCAGATAAAAGCCAGTGAAAAGCCCTGTTTGCTGTGGGGGGTGACTGGCAGCGGCAAGACCGAAGTGTATAAAAAACTCATCGGCGATGCACTTTCAGAGCGGCGCGGGAGCATTTTACTCGTGCCAGAAATTGGGCTGACCCCGCAGTTGATCTCTGAAATGCGAGGGGCATTTGGCAGTACCGTCGGCGTGTGGCACAGCCGCCAAAATGCCACAGAAAAGGCTCAAACAGTGCACCGCGTGGCCACCAGGGCGTGCCGCGTGTTGGTTGGGGTGCGCTCTGGTGCGTGGGCGCCCATGCCAAGCCTGGGGCTTGTCATCATGGACGAAGAGCACGAGTGGACCTATCACAACCAAAGTGCCCCGCGATATGCCACCCACAGCGTCGCCAAACGGCTGTGCAGGAAACACAACGCAAAACTGGTACTGGGGTCTGCGACGCCACGAGCTGAATCATTTCATGCTGCGACAGCGGCAAATGAATACACCATGGTGCAGCTACCAGAGCGGGTAAACGGCAGCTCTATGCCGCCCATTTCGGTGGTTGACATGCGAGTCAGCAACACATTTGACGCAGAAAGCCCACTGAGTCCACAGCTGGTTGAGGCATTGAAAAAGTGCATAAGTAAAGAGCAAAAAGCGGTTTTACTGCTGAACAAGAGGGGAATGCACCAGGCGATGTTGTGCCGCAGCTGCGGTCACCACACGACCTGTCCAAACTGTGACAGCCGCATGAAACTGCACTCACGAGGAGGAAATCAGGCGCTGCTGTGTCACATTTGTGGGCACCTTGAGCGGTTTAAAAACAGCTGCCCAAGCTGCTCTGCAAGTGACTATTTTGCGCATGGATGGGGCACGCAGGGGGTCGAGGCCTATATGCAAAAACATCTGCCTAGCATGAAAATTGCCCGGGCAGATGCCGACACGACCGGCACTAAAGCCGGAATAGAACCGCACCTAGAGCGGCTTCGGGCAGGTGAGGTTCACGTACTGCTCGGCACTCAAATGGTCGCGAAGGGGCTTGACTTTGCGGGCATAGGGCTGGTCGGCGTTTTAAATGCTGACGTGGGGCTTTCATTGCCTGACTTTCGCAGTGAAGAGCGTGTGTTTCAGCTGATAACCCAAGTTGCGGGGCGGGCTGGTCGGCGCGGCGAAAGTGCCCAGATTATCATCCAGACCCACGCGCCAGAGCACCCCGTTTTTCGATTTATAAAAGAATATGACACAGCGGGCTTCCTCAAAACTACTCTACAGCAACGGGCTGAGCACGATTGGCCTCCCTATGGTACGGTGATCAAATTGACCTGCACAGACCCCAGTAAAGAAGTCGCCTTCAACGCCACGAAAGCACTCTGTCAGCAGCTGCAGGCCACTGGCGCAAATGCTACTTGGGCGCCAGCCCTCTTTCCGCGAACGCACAACAAATACCATTTTCATGTGTTCCTCCGCGGGGGGCAATTGCCCCCTTTATTAGAACTATTGAAAGAGATTGAGCTACCTCGTGGGGTAAAAATTGATACCGAGCCGATATCCGTCTTATAAAAAAACATCTGTGGTACTCCTGCCAGGACTCGCACCTGAAGCCGCTCCTTAGGAGGGAGCTATGTTTCTCTTACACCACAGGAGCATGCACTCATGCTAGCCATGCATTGCACATTGGCAAGGCCTTTTATAATTTTATCAAAAAAGAGTTGACGCGAGAAAACGACTCCATACAATTACCCAAGCAGAGGGATCGTAGCTCAGTTGGCTAGAGCGCCGCCCTGTCACGGCGGAGGTCGCGAGT
>JAHDDZ010000060.1 GCA_020629095.1 Candidatus Altimarinota bacterium
TCTGGCGGAGAGGAAGGGATTCGAACCCTCGGAACGATTACTCGTTCACACGCTTTCCAAGCGTGCCCGTTCGACCGCTCTGGCACCTCTCCGCAGAGAAATACTATTGCAAATAATGACGATGTCAAAGAAGTTTAAGTATATACAAAACGAGTATAATAATTGCTTTTTCTATAAAAATTCGTATGATGAGTGGTATGCACACCACATCTGAGGCGTATGATTTTAAAGCAGGAATTGAGCAAATAATTGCTGAGCTGCAGTTGTACTATCCGCATTTTAATGAGCGACGAGAGGAAAAAGTTCGCAAGGCATATTGGTATAGTTTTGATGCCCACAAAGAACAAAAACGATTTAGCGGTGAACCCTATTTTATGCATCCAGTTGAGGCAACTAAAATCTTGCTGACCATTCGTCCAGATGTTGACACCGTGTGTGCTTGCCTTCTGCACGATGTGATTGAAGACACGCCTATTACCGCAGATGAAATCGAGGAGACCTTTGGCCAGTCAATCCGGTTTTTGTGCGAAGGGGTTGAAAAAGTTAGTAAAGTGAACCTTCGAGATGACCAACGAGGGCAAAAGCTTGAGACCCTTAAAAAGCTGTTTTTAGCTGTCGCACAAGACATTCGGGTTATCTTTGTAAAGCTTGCAGACCGCATCCACAACCTGCAAACACTTGACCACGTCCGCCCACAAAAGCGCCAAAGAATAGCCCAGGAAAGCCAAAAAATATATGCGCCAATTGCACAAAAATTGGGACTTTTTGCGTTCAAAAACCAAATAGAAGATTTGTGCTTTCAGCACCTACACCCAGCTGTTTATGCCATTTTGCAAGATGAGCTGGCGGCCCATTTTGTGGAACAAGAAACCTTTATTCGCAGAGCCAAAAAAGCAATTACAGAGGAGCTAAAAGCGCATAAAATACCGCTTATTGAAATTACTGGAAGGCGAAAAAATATTGCATCAATATACTCAAAAATGAAGCGTAAAAACCTGCACTCTGTCAGTGAGGTATATGACCTAGTCGGGTTTCGAATTGTGACCAAAAAAGACGAAATGTGCTATCGGATTTTGGGGGCATTGCACCGCAAATGGACACCTATGGTAGGGAGGTTTAAGGACTATGTAAGTGTCCCAAAGCCCAATGGATATCAAAGTCTGCACACGACCCTGCTTGGGCTTTCTGGCAGCAAGGTGCCGACAGAGATTCAGATCAGAACAGAGAAAATGAACCTGGATGCCGAGTATGGCCCAGCGGCACATTGGGCTTATAAAACAAAGCGATCAAGCAACTTTGACGAAGACTATGTGAAGCGTACTGAGTGGTTTCCGACCGAAATTGCTCGGTCTCATGCCAGTGAAAAACCAGCTGATGAATTTTATGATCAAATCACCCAATCAGTCCTTGACGACCGCATTTATGTCTTTACTCCAAAGGGTGACCCTATCTCTCTTCAGGTTGGGGCTTCTGCTGTTGATTTTGCCTATGCAGTGCATACACAGGTGGGGCATACTATCGTAGGGGCAAAGATAAACGGAGTTATGCGGCCGATCAGCACCCAGTTGGAAAATGGCCAGATTGTAGAAATATTAACAAAGAAAAGCCAAGTGCCCCGCGAGGCATGGCTTAGCTTTGTTAAGACCAGTACGGCTCGTCAGGCAATAAATGCACACCTAAATAGGCAGCGAAAGGCTGAACAAATGCCGGTTAAAAACCAGCTAAATGAGTTAAAAACACAAGTGCAAAAACTCCGTCCCATGGGCATTAAGCCAAAACCAAATGAGCAAACACGGCTCATTATCGGGGGTGAAGGAGGAATCCCCCACCGTTTAGCATCCTGCTGTAGCCCAAAAACCAGTGATGAATTGGTGGCATATAAGTCACGCGGATTGCAATTTTTGGTGCACAAAGCTGACTGCGACGAGCTGCGAAAACTGCTGCCAGAGCGGATGCTAAGTGCGGAATTTATTGCTCAGCGGGGTATTAAGATTGTTACGCAAAACCGCGTTGCACTGCTGCGTGATGTACTAGATGTGTTAGCAGAATCGGATGTGAGCATAGCTGATATGCAGCTCAATACCCTTGCAAACAAAGATGTGCCACAGTCTGAAATTGAACTTCTGCTGGATGTAAACACAACGCTTGACTGGCCAGGCTTACTCCGAAAAATTGATCGCATAAAGGGAATTCATAGTCTGAGTGAGGTGAAAACAGTTGCCCAATAATGCCTCTTTAGTACTATACAATCATGCGTCATTTCTTCACATCAGAGTCAGTAACCGAGGGGCACCCTGACAAGGTGGCTGACCAAATCTCTGATAGCATTTTGGATGCCATTTTGACCAATGATAGAAACGCTCGAGTGGCAATTGAAACCCTTGCTACAACAGGTTTGGTGGTCATTTCCGGTGAAGTACACACAACTGATTATGTTGACATGCAGTCGATTGCGCGTGCCACAATCCGCGATATTGGGTACACAAAATTGGGCATGGGATTTGACGCCGAGTCGGTCGCGGTGCTACTGGCCATCGACGAGCAGAGCCCTGATATATCGGCCGGAGTAGACAAGGCAGCAGATCAACTGGGGGCTGGCGATCAAGGCATCATGTTTGGCTACGCGTGCAACGAAACACCAGAGCTAATGCCATTGCCGATCATGACGGCGCACGCACTAGCGCGTCGTTTGACCGCTGTCAGGCGCGACGGAACGCTGAAATATCTGCGGCCAGATGGCAAAACGCAGGTCACTTTTGCCTATAAAAATGAACAAATTATTGGGCTTTCCGCCGTAGTCGTCAGTACTATGCACAGTGCAGATGTGACCCAAGAACAGCTCCAATCAGATATCAGAAAACACATCATAGAGCCCATTTGTGGTAAGTGGCTGACACCCGAAACCGTGTTGCATATCAACCCCGCTGGGCAGTTTGTGGTGGGTGGACCCGCGGCCGACACCGGTCTGACAGGACGCAAGATCATTGTCGATACCTATGGTGGATCTGCCCGACACGGCGGCGGAGCCTTTAGCGGAAAAGACCCGAGCAAGGTTGACCGCAGTGGGGCTTATGCCGCACGATGGATTGCAAAGTCCCTTGTGGCAGCTGGGCTGGCCAAGCGCACAGAGATACAATTGAGCTATGCTATTGGCGTCAGCGAGCCACTGAGTATACGGGTTGACAGCTTTGGCACGGGCACAAAAACAGACTTCGAACTATCTCAAATTGTACAAAAGAACTTTAACCTGACGCCCTCTGGCATCATCTCTGAACTTGACCTACTTCGCCCAATATATACTCCAACAGCGGCCTATGGCCATTTTGGAAAAAATTATGCAAATGCAACATGGGAAGTGCCAAAGCCGCTACGTGACTAGCGAAACTAGACTTTTTGGCTTGCATGGTGTATACTTATGCGATGCGGTATAAAGTCCCTCAAAACGTGCAACGCGAAGACCAGATTATCTGGTTCATTACCCTGCGCCAGCTGATTATGCTTATGGTGGGTTTCGGCATAAGCTATGTGCTGTACCTCAGTATAAAAAAGTCATATGATATCAATGAGATTGAGGCGATGCTCATTCTCATTCCGGCGCTCATAGCAGCGGCTTTTGCATTCATAAAAATTAAAGGGATTGGCATTAGTCAACTCATTTTATATGGTATGGAACAAGCAGTTTTCCGGCCAACTCGGCGATACTGGGTTGATGGGGCTGGTGGCGCAGAGGGGCATTTAACCCAAAC
>JAHDDZ010000061.1 GCA_020629095.1 Candidatus Altimarinota bacterium
GCAAACCCGAAACTGGGACGACGAAGCTGGTATTAAGCACTACCGAACAGAGATTGTTGCACAAGACATGATCATGCTGGGTGGCCGAGGAGAGCTAGGCGGCGGAGACTATGAAGATCGCCATCAAACACCAAAAGCGGCACCGGCACCACAGCCTGACACGAGTGACATAACTCCAGACGATTTGCCGTTCTAAATCATAAATACAGAAAAAAGCCCCACAAGGGGCTTTTTTTGTGCTATACTTAAACCATGCAGTCACCTCCATCGCTTTCGCCTGATGCCAAAAAGTCTATTCATTTTCGCCCGAAGACCTTTGGGTTTGGTGTTACTCCGTGCACGTGGCAGGGATGGGCGATCACTGCTGTTTTGTGCGCTATCATTATCGGCGGGGCAATGATTTTACTACCAGAGGAAAACGCTCCGCCACCCATTTCTGCTATTGAATTTGCCCAACAGGTTGGCCGATTTGTACTATTTATTGCCGCCATTTCGTGGTTGTTTTTGCGGCTCACGGCGCCATATACGGATGGTGAAATGAAGTGGCGCTGGGGGAGAAATGATAAATAAAAAGCCCCTTGCGGAGCTTTTTTACTTGTTACAGATTTGGTGACTACGCCTCGATTGGGCCCTCGTCTCCCTCCTCGGTGTACTCCGCATCTTTAATTTCTGGCTCGTGGGTGGCGTCCGCTTTTGCCTCTCCGGCAGCTGCTTCTGGGTTGTGGCCAGCTTGGTGCATAGCCCCCCCAAGTGCCATCAGCAACTCGCTTAGCTTTTTGCCCTGTTCCTCAATTTCCTCCTTTGTTGCGTCCTCTTTCGCCAATACTTCTTTGGCGACAGGAACAGCTTCATTAACGGGTTCAATGTGCTCATTCAGCTCATCTTTACCCAAATCTTCGGCTTCTTTTGCGGTCTTTTCTGCCTGATAAATCATGCTGTCCAAGTGGTTTTTCGCCTCGATTTTCTCTTTCAGTTCCTTGTCATTTGCTGCGTTTGCCTCGGCGTCTTGGCGCATTTTTTCAATCTCCTCATCCGTAATTCCAGAGCTCCCCTCAATACGAATTGACTGCTCTTTTCCGGTTGATTTGTCTGTTGCCTTCACGCTTAATATTCCATTTGCGTCAATGTCAAACGTGACCTCGATCTGTGGCACACCACGCGGGGCCGGCGGAATGTCGCTGAGGATGAACCGCCCGAGGCTTTTATTATCGTTCGCCATTTCGCGCTCACCCTGCAGCACATGGATTTCTACACTTGGCTGACTGTCAGCGTAGGTCGAAAACACCTGTGATTTACTACTTGGAATGGTCGTATTTCGCTCTATCATTGCTGTCCGAATGCCTCCGGCCGTTTCGATTCCGAGGGTCAGTGGCGTCACATCCAGCAGCAGTACATCGGTCACGTCGCCCATCAGCACCCCCCCCTGAATCGCCGCCCCAAGCGCCACCACCTCATCTGGGTTTTGGCCTTCGTTTGGCGCCTTGCCAAAGAACCGCTCGACCGCCGTTTTGACCGCCGGCATGCGCGTCATGCCCCCGACCATAATCACCTCATCAATTTCAGATTTACTTATCCCAGCGTCCTTTAGCGCCTTTTCGCATGGCACCAAACTCTTTTTAATCAAGTCCTCTGTCAGCGCCTCCAGCTTAGCCTTACTCAACTTTTTCATCAGATGCAGGGGCTGACCGTCGCTGACGGTTAAATACATCAAATTAATATCGACCTCAGCCGTTGTGCTCAGCTCTTTTTTGGCTTTCTCGGCTTCTTCTTTCACACGCTGCATCGCCAGTGCGTCTTTCCACAGCTCAACACCCGTTTCGACTTTAAACTCCTCCACTAGCCAGTTGATCACAGCGCTGTCAAAGTCATCCCCCCCCAAATGCGTATCGCCGTTTGTGGCTAGCACTTCAAAGGTTCCGTCGCTGATTTCTAGCACGCTCACGTCAAAGGTGCCCCCCCCCAGGTCATACACCACAATCTTCTCGTCTTTTCCTTTTTTATCAATTCCATAGGCCAAGGCAGCGGCTGTTGGCTCATTAATAATACGCTCCACCTGCAGCCCAGCCACCGCGCCGGCGTCTTTTGTGGCCTTTCGTTGGTCGTCGTTGAAGTACGCCGGAACGGTAATAACGGCCTTTGTAACCGGTGTTCCTAGAAACTTTTCGGCGTCGGCTTTCAGCTTGCCCAGAACCTTTGCGCTGATTTCCATCGGGCGCACCGGTTTGCCATCAAACATAATTCGCACATCGCCTTTATCGCCTTTTTGCATTTCAAATGGCATTTGCTCCATCTCACTTTTCACCTCAGCAAACTGCCGCCCAATGAAACGCTTCGCACTATAAATAGTATTTTTTGGGTTAGCAATAGCCTGCCGCTTTGCAGGTACCCCAACCAGGATTTGGTCGTCTTTTTTCGCGACGATGCTGGGCGTGGTTCGCTGTCCCTCTGCGTTTGGGATTACGGTCGCCTGACCACCCTCCAGCACTGCCACGCAGCTGTTTGTAGTTCCGAGATCAATTCCGATAATTTTGCTCATGGTGTGTTCAATTATTTAGCAGTCGCATTATATGGCTGCTAAAAACCAAAGTCAAGTCAAAATTATTACTGTGGGGCGCTGGAAACTACTTGATCGATGATGCCCTTCGTACCATATTTCATGGCTTCCTCTGCGCTCAAGAAATTATCGCGGTCACAGTCTTTTACCACCTGCGCGTGCTTTTGGCCTGTGCAATTTTCTATCATATTATACAGTATTTCACGCGTTTTCATGATGTGCTTAACGGCAATTTCCATGTCGCTCGCCTGCCCCTGCGTGCCACCCAGCGGCTGGTGGATCATAACCTCAGAGTGAGGGAGCGCGAACCGCTTGCCCTGCGCGCCACTCATCAGCAGCATCGCACCCATGCTGGCGGCCATGCCCACGCAGACAGTGCTAACATCTGGCCGCACATAATTCATCGTATCAATCATCGCCAAGCCCGCGCTGACACTGCCCCCGGGGCTATTGATGTACATAGTAATATCGCGTTTGTCGTCTTCGCTCTGAAGAAAAAGCAGCTGCGCCACAACCAAGTTGGCCACCTGTGCATCAATCTGTGTTCCCACAAAGATGATTCGCTCTTTTAAAAGTCGACTATAAATATCAAAAGCACGCTCGCCTTTGTCAGTTTGTTCGACCACCGTCGGCACCAAATAGTTACTGGTAATTTCGTTTTTCATGGGAGTATTATAGCACTTTTAAAGCCCCAGTGCCAGCGGCTGGGGTTGCGCTTTTCAGGGTTTTATAGGATATCAAAAAGAGGGGACTTGCACATTGTGCAAGCCCCATTCTCTTTTAATCACGGACTTCATTAGTAATACTCCATATCATCAATCATTTCATCGCACAACTTCTCAAGTGCCTTCTCATATCGATCAAAGCGCTCTTTCCTGAAGGTATACCATAAAAACTATGAAAGCTCCTCCACATACTAGAATCCCAATTATCTCATAAATATGTTCCCACAAATACATCGGGAACGAAGTTAGCACCATCATACTGTTTGGTTTTCAGGTGAAGAATCAGCCTTGTATCTATATAGCACATCCCCAAGGCTATAACAGGCGTATAGCACCACAATAGCAACCATGCCGGTTGTTTTTGTCATAGGAATCGGGCCAATCCAAGCACTAAATTGCC
>JAHDDZ010000062.1 GCA_020629095.1 Candidatus Altimarinota bacterium
AAAGCACAGCCGCCTGGTTCTCTGGTGTTGATATGCGGGATGTATTGCCTTGTAAGCCAGCCGCTAAGCTTGGCAACTTGCGTCGATTTGCCTGCGCTATCTCCGCCTTCAAAAACGATCAACTTTCCTGTTGTCACGGCTTCGCGCCCCAAAGCAGATAATCAATATTGCTTTTGAAACGCTCAAGGTAGTTTTGTTCTGCAATGGTTTCAGTGGCCAGCAGATCAATACTCAGCAATACTTCATCTTTGGTATGCAGATGTATCTGTCCTACTTTTGCCCCTGCCTCAATCGGCGCGCGAAGGGGCCTTTCGTAGGTGACTGTACGGGTCAGGTCATTCATCAAGGCAGTTTTTGTTGTTAAGGAAACAGGACTGGCCGCGCGGACATTGAGGGTTGTTTTCTTACCGTACCAAAGGGGCAGGGCAGTGACTACATCCTGTTCGCCATAAAATTTCTTGGAGGCCGTAGAACGGAAAGCCAAATTCAAGAGGCGCAAGGATTCGCTGGTACGTTTTGCACTATTGTTCAGACCATTCAGAACCAGAATTAAACGCCGCCCGTTCTGGATAGCAGAGCTCACCATGCCATAACCAGAAGCTTCGGTGTGGCCCGTTTTGATGCCATCAACACCGCCAGTACCCAACAGTTTGTTGCGATTTTTTTGCGTTATATTGCTGAATGTAAAGGTTTTTTCAGAAAATATGCGATAGAGTTCAGGGAACTCTGTAATCAGATGCTCAGAGAGAATCGCAAGATCCCTTGCCGTGGTGTAATGCTTCTCATCAGGCCAGCCGCTAGCATTGACAAAATGCGTCCCTGTCATGCCAATTTCGGTAGCGGTGGCATTCATCATCTCGGCAAAATTGGCCTCATCTCCAGCGATAAACTCTGCCAAGGCAATACTGGAATCATTGCCAGATTGAATGATGATACCGCGTAAAATGTCCTCAAGGGCAACTGTCTTGCCTTCCTCGATGAACATTTTTGAACCACCCATGCGGTTGGCCTTGCGACTCACCAAGACCTGATCATCCAAACGAATTAAACCGTCTTTTAATTGCCGAAAAGCCACATAGGCCGTCATAATCTTGGTCATGGATGCAGGATACATCCGCGCCTCGGCATTCTTGCTGATCAGAACCGTATTGCTTGTTGCATCCACAAGATAAGCATATTGGGCAACAGTATTGCTGGGCAGCAGAGGTTCAGCGTGGGCATGAGCCGCCCAAAACGTCACTATACACAGAACATTGATGACGACTTTGGGCATAGTCTTACGATCTCCAGGTAATCAGATGTGCACTAGGAAAGCTATTGTGTTTCAAATCTTCTCTCGCCCTTGAGGCCAACGCTGTATTGGAAAAAGGCCCAACCAAAACCTTGTATAATCGACTGCCGTCACCGCTTGGGCTTTCGCTTGCACCAATAGTGCTTTGATAACTGTCAATGCGTTGGCGGATCGTTAAGGCAGACTCATATTGTGAAAGCGCTGCAACCTGAACATAAACTCCAGCCTTAGGTGGGGTCATCACATCGGTACTGCTTTGGCTTCCAGCGATGTCTCTGAGCGGGACAGTAATCACCTTTGGCGGCGTATCTTTTTTACCATCCGCAACTCGTGTTAATGTTACATCACCAGATTTTTTTGGTTTTGTGTTCCGTGCGGTTTTTTTGTTTTGCATTTGTGCTGCAAGCTGCCGACTTTCTTCAGCCAAAATTCGCACCCGAACTTTCGTCACGCCTTTATTCTGAAAACCCAGTAATTCAGCAGCTCTTTTTGAAAGGTCAATGATCCGATTGTCATGGAATGGGCCACGGTCATTGACCTTAACGATCAGTTTTCTACCATTGTTTAAGTTCTCGACCTCGACAATACTCGGCAGCGGTAAGGTGCGGTGCGCAGCTGAAACCGCATGCATATTGAAGATACCGCCATTAGCAGTTGTTTTGCCGTGGAACGCATCTCCGTACCAAGAGGCAATCCCGACCTCTTCGTAGCTGTAATCGACTTTGGGATAATAGGTAATGCCCTTAATCTTATAGGGATGACCAATTTTATACCGCGCGCCATTTTCCGCTATAGGCGAATTTGTATCAATTTGCGGGCGCGATTTGATCATTTCGCTTAAAAATTGGAACGAGGTACAGCCGCTTGTGATGAATACAGCCGAGATCAATAAGAACGAGAGAGATTTTCGCATAGTTACCCACAGAATTTTGATAATAGTCTATGGCAAGCGACATAACACTTTGAGGGCTATCTTCTCAAGACTTTTATTCTCTACCGCACCAGTAACCGTCTGGTTTCCAGATTAGGATAACCATCGGCGGGTATCTGATTTTGTCGTTGAAAATCGCGTAGGGCCGCTCTGGTCTGGCGGCCTATAATGCCATCTGGCGTGCCAACTGTATAGCCAAGGCGGCTAAGAGCCGTTTGAATTTGCAGTATTTCCGAAGTTTTAAGCGCACGGTAGCCAGCAGGTTTTTCTTTGTATAACATGGCGTCTTTTTCGATTGCATCGGCTAAAAGACTCACATTGAGGGCGAAGAATATCGACTTGTTCCAGCGCATAATACGGTCAAAATTTTCGTAGACAAGAAAAGCAGGGCCATCAAGACCCGCAGGTACGATTAAGGCCGCATCAATGTCGACATTCGGTAAGCTGGCGCCTGAAACTTTCATAACCCCCGCCTGCTTCCAAAAGGCAAGAGGTTGTTTTTCGTATAGTTTTGCAAGGCTGAAGTCAAAGCCTTGCGGCAAGAGTACCTCACGCCCCCAAGTTTTTTGATCATCCCAGCCAAGGTTTTTCAGATAATTTGCTGCCGAGTGCAAGGCATCGATGTGAGAATCAATCAAGTTAATCTTACCATCTTTATTACCGTCAATACCGTATTGGGCAAATGTGCTCGGCATGAATTGGGTATGCCCGAATGCACCCGCCCATGAGCCCTTGGCTTCAGCGAGGTTCATATGTCCCGAATCAATAATTTTCAGTAATTGTATCAATTCTGAGCGGAAAAAATCACCACGCCTTGGATTGTAGGCCAAAGTCGCCAAAGACTGCACCAGTGGATGGCTGCCCTTGACGCGACCGAAGTCTGTTTCCAGTCCCCAAAAGGCAACAAGAAAACGTGGTTGAACACCATATTTTTTACCGATTTTGTTCAAAAGCTTTTGATTTTCGAGTAACTTTTTCTTGCCAAAGGCAATGCGGTCTGCATTCACGCCGCGTTCAAAGTACTCCCAAAAGCCCAAAGAAAATTCTGGCTGTTTTCGATCAAAGCCCAGTATCTTTTCATTGAGTGTCAGCGTATCAAAAGCCTGCCGCACCAGAGACGGGCTGATACCTTGTTCCAAGGCTTCTTGCTTGAGTTCCTTGATCCAGTCTGCAAAGGTGGTGGTGTGGTCAATTTCTGCTGCTACGGTCTGTATGCTGAACAGTGCACTCAACAGAAAAAAGACTCCTAGATATCTTTTCAATTTCATTAGGCTTAATCCTTGGGTCTGTTGAACTTTCATTTTATTATGGCATAGGCTATAAAGTACCCTAGCGTTTTTCCCAAACTATTGCTTGTTTTTTTTCGATGACAGAGCGTCAAAAAATTGTTGTTGCCATGTCTGGCGGCGTGGACTCATCCTGT
>JAHDDZ010000063.1 GCA_020629095.1 Candidatus Altimarinota bacterium
AGCACCGACTACCCCCAATTTGGCGCTGCAGTAGCCAGAAAAGTCGTTGCTGAAGCGGCATTAGGCGTGGTTGTGTGTGGTTCTGGGGTGGGCATAACTATGGCCGCAAATAAGGTCACAGGAGCCCGCGCGATGCTGTGTGATACGGTTGAGCGAGTTGTTGGGGCAAGGGAGCACAACGGCATGAATATCCTCGGGCTGCAGGGCAGAGGAATTGATTTGCCTGAAATTGAACCGCTGTTGGTTTCATTTTTAAAAACGAAGCCAGACACTGCCGAGCGACATAAACGCCGCAGAGAGCAGCTTAATCAGCTGTAATCCCTTCAGAATGAGGGGATATATGTATGAGGCTTTATTTTGTAACAATGTATATTGTTTATAATAAATAGCACCATGAGGCCGCATTCCCCTGAAAATGCGGCAAAAGTGTCCCTTGCGTATTTAATTCATATTTGTAGTATATGACACGGTATGAAGAAAACATTTTTCGGTATCATACTTGGCGCAATAGTGGTTTTTGCCGCTAGTAACGCCAGCGGGCAGTCTGCAGCACCAGCTGGTAGTCAGACCCGCACTTTTATAATAACGGCTTATTATAGCCCTGTTTTGGGGCAAGATCGATATATTACTGGCTCATATGCAGACGAAATCCGTTTAAATGGCGAAGGTACCCACGGTGCCGACGGAACGCCCGTTGGCCACGGAATGGTCGCTGCGCCCCGTACATATGACTTTGGTACCCAGATTTATATTCCCGGTTACGGCATGGGGGAAGTACACGACCGCGGTGGGGCGATTGTTAGCGCGAACAACAAACTGGCATATGACCGACTTGATATATGGGTTGGGCATGGCGATGCGGGGCTCAATGCGGCACTACAGTGGGGGCTCAAAACAGTTGATTGCGTGGTCTATGGCGAGGCAGAAACGCCTATTGTAAAGCCAGCAGAGTATGTTGACAGTGAGCGACGGTTTACGCAAAACTTGGCTGAGGGTGACCGTGGAACAGAGGTGCGCGCGCTGCAATACATCCTGCGTGAGCGGGGCTTTTTGGGGGCAATTCCGAGTAGCTACTATGGTGAAAAAACCCGCAGGGCGCTGGTTGCATATCAGCTTTATCATGGCATCATCAAGGCCACAACCGATGACGGCGCTGGGATGTTTGGCCCCTCGACACGGCAGTTTATCGAGTCACACTGGCGAGAGCGAACCCACCGTGTTGAGTCTGGCAAAAGCCCCTATTGGTTTGAGTTTAATACATCGCTGCAGCTGGGCGACACTAACGACGCCGTGCGCCATCTGCAGTCGCTTTTGGTGGCGTGGGGTTACATGACCGAGTACCCGTCTGGGTACTTTGGTCAGCTGACAAAAGAGGCTGTGACCCAGTGGCAGCTTGACCAGGGCGTCATCACTAATACTAATATTGGCGGGCGTTTTGGGCCCCAGTCTATTGCTCATTTTGATGCGATCATGCTGCGAACAGCCGATGCAAGTCCGCCAGAGCCCCCTGCTGAAAACACACAAAAAGAGGCAGAATACACTCCACAACAGATGCCAGAGCGCCAGTCGATTGTTCTTCAGTTTGCCAGCCCAGACCTGCTCGGAGCTGGACTGGAGGTAGGTGACGAGGGTGACCGAGTGATGCTTTTGCAGCAGATTTTGCAGGCAGAGGGGTTCCTCGGGGTTGAGCCAACAGGCTACTTTGGCAGTCAGACAGAGGCTGCAATCATCCGGTATCAACTGGCACGGTCAGTTGTTTCATCGCCTAGAAGTCCTGGTGCTGGGCGCTTTGGGCCAGCGACACAGCGCGAAATGTTTGCCACGTGGGGCGCCCAATAACTCTTTCCTATGAACTTTTCACAGCTTGGTTTTGGCGCATTTCAACTCAAAATCTTCGGGCTTTTTGCCACGGCGGCTTTTGTTTGGGGCGTGTGGGCATGGTGGCGCGGGCTTGAAAAGCGTGGCCAAGACATCGATTTCTTTGCACATCACTTTTGGAGGTGGCTCATCGGGGGGCTGTTTTTGGGGCGTTTGGTGGCATTTGCATTTGACCCGAGCATCCTCCACCGACAGGGCATTGTGGGGCTTTTTGTCTTTTGGGATGGCGGTTTTGACGCACTGACTTTTGCCATTGGCTTTGTTGGATTGCTGCTCATTGATATGCTTCGCCACGAAAAAAATCCCTTTCGGTGGCTAGACGTCGCTGTAGTCCCCTTTTTCGCGGCACTGCTCATCCTCGACTTGGGGGCTTTCATTACGGGCGCGTGGTACGGCACCATGACCAGTTTGCCATGGGCAGTGACTTATAACACCTTTGGCGTTGACCTCATTACCCCTGTGCACCCGGTCTCGCTTTATGGCTTCCTGATCCACTATAGCCTGCTGCGATGGGCACAAGCCAGAGCTAAAAAATGGGAGACAAGTTATGGCAGACTGGCTGCATATGGCGGCGGAATGTGGGCCATGGTGGAAGGGTTTTTACAGTTGTTTTTCCGTGGTGACCCGACGCTAACCCTCTGGAATATTCGTGTTTTGGGTGTCATATACATCATTGGAGGCATTGCGCTTTTTCTGTGGGCGCGCCACAAATATACCGTGCCAGAGTAAACTGCTTTTCGAGCACTTTGGCTTGACGCACTCCCCTCTTTTTCCGTATACTCCGCGCGATACAAAATCAATCGTATGGCAATTAAAAACGTGACCGCAACCCGAATGACCCTGTTGGGTCTGAAAAACCAAGCAAAAGTGGCTCAGCGTGGGCACAAGCTGCTGAAGGATAAACAAGATGGGCTAATGCAGGAGTTTTTGAAAATCATTAACCGAGCGCGTGACCTGCGGGTCGAGGTTGAGCAGAGTTTGGCAAATGCAAATGCGATGTTTCTGGAGGCGAAATCTGCCATGCCAGAGAGTTTTATGCAAAATGCGCTGAACAGCACAGACCGCACAGTTGACCTGTCGGTGAAAACAAAAACAATCATGTCGGTGAAATTGCCGGAATTTGAGCTGAAAACCGAGGGAAAACCGTTTACCTATAGTATGTTGCAGACGGTTGGGCAGCTTGATATCGCTATTTTAAAATATGCAAAGGTATTTGAAACGCTGGTGCAGTTGGCGGAAATTGAGAAGAGCTGTGAGAACCTAGCGCTTGAAATTGAAAAGACACGAAGACGGGTTAATGCTCTTGAGCACAGGCTTATTCCTGATCTTATGGATACGCTGAAGTACGTGAAAATGAAGCTAGGAGAAACCGAGCGGTCGGCGATTGTGCAGGTTATGGCCATCAAAAACATGATTGAGGAACAAGAAAAAGCAAAAGAGAAAGCAAAGGGACGATAGATATTGACAAGTGTACCGAGGTGTAATAGAGTAGTGCCGTGGCTGAGTTCTTGGCACACATATTCGTGTCCAACCGCGAAGCCCTAAAAAGCCGAATGGCTTGCTCTTTTACTTCACGGTTTCATGCGATTTGGTGGCCTGTTTTTGCACTGGCTAGCGCGGGTCACCAAATCGTTTTATATGTTTTTATTCATAAAAAAGACAGCGTATGGCGCACTGAAAGTAATTGAGTTTCCGTTCTTGATGATTGGAACAGCAATTTGCAGTATAGA
>JAHDDZ010000008.1 GCA_020629095.1 Candidatus Altimarinota bacterium
ACGTGTTGCATTAAACGACTGCACCAGTGCCTCGTCGGTTAATGAAGTGATTTCGCTCATCTGTATATTGTGACCCAATTGTAGCTCAATTTGTTACGAAGTCACGCTGATTGTGCCTTGCTTTTTTTCAGATATGTGCCACCATGGCGCTGATGACAGAAGTCTGGATAACTGCATATGATGCGCCCACAGCACAAATTGCCGTGGCTGGTGGAGCAGATGGAATCCTTGTTGGTGACAGCGTAGCTAATGTGGTATACGGACTGGCGCGAACAGCTGAGGTAACACTGCAGATGATGCTCCCGCATTTTACAGCCGTGGTAGAACACGCAGGCGACCTGCCCGTGGTGGCTGACATGCCAGCTGGAACATATGACACACCCGAAATGGCGATCCAAACAGCTAAATGCATTGCCACCTGCGGCACAAAATACGTCAAGCTGGAGGGGGCAAAACCAGCCATAATAAAAGCATTAATAGATGATGGTTTTCAGGTCATGGGTCACTTGGGGCTACTTCCACAAACAGCTCAAAAACTGACCAAAGTGGCCAAAACAGAGGCAGAGCAAGCACAACTGGTGGCTGACGCCCAGGCCATTGCCAATATGGGCTGTGAGCGAATTGTGTTAGAGTGCGTGCCCAATGAAGCCGCTCTGGCAGTAGCTGCGGCAGTTGATGTGCCCATTGTGGCCATTGGGTGCGGCGCCGGTCTGTCAGGACAGATTCGGGTCATGCATGACGTGGTAGGGCTAACCGAAAACCCGCCGCCATTTGCAAAGGCATATGGCAATGCGCGAGCTGAAATGGTACGTGCCGTGGCTGATTATGTAGCCGATGTGCAATGAAAAATGTGCTGCTGGCCCTGTGCGGCAGCATTGCCGGGGTGCGTGCTAAAAGTGTAAAAACCGCGCTGGAGGCAGAGAAAATGAACGTGCGGTGCATTCTTTCGAGTGGGGCAAAAAAGCTTTTTAAGCAGCCGGATTGGGCTGAAAAAAGCACTCTTTTTGATGCTGGTGTGAGTGCCAAAGAATACAGAAATGGGCACCCAATGCGGCACATTGAGCTGGCAAAATGGGCGGATCTAATAATTGTTTATGGCGCAACCGCAAGCACCCTGAGCCGACTTTCAAACGGAATGTCTGATGATTTAGTTTCGCTGGCATACCTCGCTTCCAGCTGCCCAAAAGTAGTCGTTCCGGCCATGAACCCGACTATGTGGAATGCTGCACCAACGCAGCGAAACTGGCAGCAAGTGCTGTCAGATGGCGCGTGGGGAGCAAGCCCAATAAATGGGAAAGTAGCCTGCGGTGACTGTGGTATTGGGCATGTTGCAGACACAGAAAATATTGTTTCACTCGCCAAAAAACTGACAACAAATCAGCCACTTTTAGACAAGCATATTATTATCACCGGTGGCTCGGCGCGGGTGCCAGTTGATCCAATTCGCTACATTGCAAATCATTCAAGTGGCACTATGGCAAGTGCTTTAGCGCAGGTGGCAACAGAGCTAGGAGCAGCTGTTTCTTATATCTCTCCGCCTGATGCAAAACGCCCAAAAGCCCCCCACAAATGGCACAAGGCGATCACAAATAATGATTTCGCAACAGCAGTTAAATCAATTCAAAAAGCAGATTATATACTGCATTTGGCAGCTTTGAGTGACTTTAAAATAACTCACAAAGCGGATAAAATGGATTCAAAACAAGCACAAAAAATTAACTTGCAGCCCGCACCAAAACTTATTTCACAGCTGCAGAAATGGTTTCCAAATGCGATTACAATTGGGTGGAAAGCCGCAGATCTAGCCACAATGGAAACAGCTGCAGAGGCACTGATGAAGCGAGAAAACCTATACGCGGTGGTGGCAAATCCATTATCTACTATGGGAAGTGCGACAGCTGAATGTACTATTTTTTTACAAGGTTCAAAAACCCAATTATATCAGTGTAGCAAAATAGAAATGGCGCAAAAACTATGGGATATTTTTTCAAAACAGCATGACTGAAACACCAAAAAGTCATCCGCGATATGCCAGTTTGGTTTCACGAAATAAAATAGTTGAAGCGATGAAGAGTGGTGTCTGCACGCCCCATTCGCTTATTGCGCATGGTCGAGGTGAGGCGCTTGATTATTTGCTAGGAGAGACTACTTTTCCCTTTGCACATGAGGCAATAGCGAAATCTGCACAGTTGCTTTTAGAGTCAAAAAAACCTGTTTTAAGCCTAAACGGAAACACTGCAGCCCTGTGTGCAATTGATTTTGTGGCACTGTCTGCGGTACTTAATTGCCCAATTGAAGTGAATCTGTTTCATGCAAGTGAAGCTCGGTATGATGCAATTAAGCATCTGCTGGAGCGAAATGGAGCCAAAAATGTGCTAGTGCCAGATGGTGGCTGTGTGCTGTCTGGGCTGGGGTCAAATCGTCGAAACGTGCATCCGGAAGGGCTTTATGCCGCAGATATTGTGCTAGTGGCACTAGAAGATGGCGACCGATGCGAAGTGCTGAAGGCGCATGGAAAGCGGGTTATCGCCATTGACCTGAACCCACTGAGCCGCACAGCGCAGATGGCAGATGTGACAATTGTTGACAACATAATACGATGCATGCCACTGCTGGTTGCCGCTGCAAAACAGCCAAAAAGTGTGACAAATTATGATAATGCGGATATGCTACAGGCGGCAGAGATACAGATGAGAACCGCAAAAAAATGATAGAAAAAGCACTTTACGCTGGCACATTTGACCCGCCAACTCGTGGCCATCTATGGATGATACGAGAGGCGCTGAATTACACTGACGAGCTTATTGTAGCTGTAGGAGACAACTCAACTAAAATACCTAATTTTACAGTTGCAGAACGGCTTAAAATGCTGGAGGGACTGCTTAAAAATGAACTCAAAAATAATGCAAAACGAGTTACAGTCACAGCTTTTGCTGGTCAATATTTGGCAAATTTTATGCAAGAAATTGGCGCTGAGGTGCTCTTTCGGGGACTGCGCTCTGGAGCAGATTTTGCAGCTGAGCGAACCATGCAACGCATGAACCAGCAAATCGTGCCCAGCACAAAAACGCTCTACCTCATTCCGCCCTCTGAAATCGCGGAAATCAGCTCTAGTACAGTTCGGAGCCTCATTGGATATACTGGCTGGGAGGCGGTTACTGCACACTATTTACCAGCGAGCGTACACGCAAAAATCACGCAAATGAAAGCATGATTGTAGGCGTAACAGGGCGCATGGCTGTTGGCAAATCATGGCTCTGTAGACAACTTGTTGATAGTTTTGGCTGCGCACACTATAATGCAGATGCTCGCGCAAAAGTGATTATGGCGGAGCAAAATATTATCACAGATGAGGGCATTTTTCATGATGGTGCAGCCTATGAAAAAATGAAAAAACAAGTTTGGCCGTTGGTTTTGGCAGATGCACAAAAATGGTCAAAAAAACTTTCTGTTACGGGCTTTATCGAGTCATCCGTCCTGTTTGAAAGTGGGCTGAGTTCCCTTTGTGATCGGACAATTGCTCTCACCGCAGATGCGCACTTGTGCCAGTCCAGAAGCAAATTAAGTGAAAGTGCATATGCCAGTCGAGTAGCCTGGCAACTGACCAATGTTAAGCTGAAAAACCTGTGCGATGCTAATTTTGAGAGTGAGGAAATAGCACTAGCAGAAAAGGTTTATGCGTGGTTGACCACTGCTATTTGACCGCTGCTTGTGGCTATTTCGCACGATGAAAGAAGGCATTCTGTAACATATGATTTAGCCTCCTGCACAGCGACTTGCAGCCTTTTCCCTTGCCCTAAAAATGTGGCCACCGCAGCCGAATGCGTGCAGCCAGTGCCATGTGTGTGAACGCTATTTGGAGCGTTTTTACCACTATATGACTGAAGTGATTCGGCTGGAAATCCTAGTTTATCCGTATGTTTTTCATCTGTGTTTTTTACCACAAACGGCACGCCATGCAGGTCTGCAAGCTGATTAGCAGCGTTGCTGCCGATTCTTTTGGCTTCGTAGCGGTTTGGAGTCACCACTGTCGCAAGTGGGAAGAGTCGCTCTATATAGGCCATAATTGCATCATCTGCGATGAGTTGGTCACCACTGCGAGAGACCATGACGGGGTCAATCACGACGGGGCATGAAATGACTGAAAGATAGTCTGCGACTGTCTTTATGACCTCTTTCGAAAAAAGCATTCCGGTCTTTATGGCGGCAATATCATAGCTGGCAAAAACAGCTGCCAACTGCGCTGAAATATGGTCGATTGGCAACACGTGCACATCGCTTACGCCACTAAGCGACTGTGCTGTCGTGCAGGTCACCACCGTGGTGGCAAATCCTCCAAGTGCTGAAATCGTCTTGATGTCAGCCTGAATACCGGCACCACCGCCGCTGTCAGAACCACCAATACTGAGTATAACTGGCTTTTTCGTTGTCATGCCGCTAGCGTGTCATAAAACAGGGCCTTCCATTCCATTGGCTGTGTGGTGCTTTTGGCTGCATTTTCAGCGCATTTCGTATAATATTCTAGGCA
The DNA here is from genome assembly GCA_020629095.1 of Candidatus Altimarinota bacterium. Taxonomy (GTDB): domain Bacteria; phylum Patescibacteriota; class Gracilibacteria; order UBA4473; family UBA4473; genus JAHDDZ01. Next base: position 4,529 of record JAHDDZ010000008.1, read on the forward strand.
TTCCTGTGCTGCACCAAAAGGCGGTAATTGCCCCGCCACAAAGCATCCCAGTGCGCTTGCCAGTGTGCAGCCCGTACCCACTACTTGCCCCATGACGGGGTGGCCACCGTGGTGCTGTGTGACTATCTTTCCGTCAGTTATGATATCAACCACGCCAGACACCACCACCACACACCCAAACTGCCGTGCGACGACCTGCGCCAGTTGGTCTATTTGGTCAATTTTGCCTATGCTTTCAACACCTCGCACTTCAGCATTTGCCCCAGAAATGCTCGCAATCTCGCCTGCGTTTCCTTTCAAAATAGCTATATCTAAATCAGTCAGCAGCCGCAACATGGCTTCATTTCGCATGGACGTTGCGCCGCAGCCAACCGCGTCCAATACGATGGGAATCCCTCGCTCGTTTGCGACTTTCCCGGCGGCAATGCACCCGTCAATAAAACCCCATGACAACGTACCAATATTCAGCACCAGCGCACTTGCAATCTGGGCCATTTGCGCGGCCTCGCTGGGGTGGGTCATGACTGGTAGCGCCCCAATGGCGCGAGTTACCTGCGCGCAGTCATATTTTGTGACCTCATTTGTGAGGTGATAAATGAGCGGTTTTTGTTCTCGAATGTGCTGCAAAAGTGTCATAAATGTGTAATGATTTTGTGCTCGCTTTAGTGGGCTATAAGCCGAGTTCTGTAGGCAGTAAAACTGCCCGCCTCGTATTTCTCTTATTTCCCGCGCATTGCTGCGCGGTGTCATCTGCCGGAGGAATGACTGGGTCAATGGCCATGTAATAGACCTTTCCAGATTCCGCCACCGGCATCTCTGCCACGGGGGTTTGGCGCACATCATAGCTTGCGATATGACATACTCTGAGTATCACCTCAGAGCTTTTCACCGGAGCGAGAGCAAAAGCCCCCGACGTTTATTTTCTGTGCCACTTTCCCTCACGCATGGTCACCCATGCGAGGATCGGCCGTGAGCCGTCCGTGTATTACATATGCAGCTCGGACTTTCCTCCAACGGGAAACCCGTCAGCACGAAGCCACCCACCAAAAAGAGCACTTGCATCATAATCCATTTTGTGCGACATTCAAGCAGATGAGTGATAGATTCCTAGAGGAACTGAAAGACCGAACCGACCTGGTGGCCCTGGTGGGGCGGTACGCTCAAGTAAAAAAGACGGGAAAAAACTATAGCTGCAAAAGCCCCTTTCGGAACGAAAAAACCCCCAGTTTTAGCATCAGCCCAGACCGCGGCCTGTGGTACGACTTTGGCGCGAGCGAGGGCGGAGACGCCCTGCGGTTCCTTGAAAAGATCGAAAGTTTGAGCTTCAGTGAGGCGGTTGAGATGCTCGCTGGCATTAATAATATGACCATTCCAGACGGTTTTGGGCAGTCACAAAACCCGCAAAAGAAAGAGCAAAAACAAGGACTCGTTGCGCTACACAAAGCTGCTGTGAGCTTTTTTCAAGATCAGTTGAAAACCGAAAAAACAGCCATGGAGTACTTGCAGAACCGTGGAATGACCGCAAAAACAATAGAAAATTGGGGTATTGGGTTTGGTGGAAATAGCGCAGATGGACTGACTCAGCACCTAATCAAAAATGGTTTTAAACCCCACCAAATTAAGCAAAGTGGCGTTGCGTATACCCGAGAATATGGCGGAGATGGGATGAAAGATCGTTTTACAGAGCGAATAATTACCCCTGTTTTTGAGCCGAAAAATGGCGACCCAATTGCGTTTAGTGCGCGAATTATGCCCGGCAGCACACTGAAAGGAAAGTACATTAACAGCCCCGAAAACCCGCTTTATGTAAAGTCTAAGACGCTTTTTGGGTTGCACGCGGCGCGACGCAGCATCATCACAAAAGATCTGGCGGTGGTGGCCGAGGGGAACTTCGATGTGATCTCGGCTCACCAGGCAGGCTGCGACTGGGTAATTGCCACGTGCGGAACAGCTTTAACAGAAGACCACATTCGGATCCTGCGCCGTATGACGAAACGCATTGCGCTGGCATTTGACACCGACATGGCCGGCAAAAAAGCCACCTTGCGCGCCGCTGAGCTGCTTCTGAAAAGTGGCCTAACGCCGTATATTATCAGCATCGAGAGCGGAAAAGACCTAGACGAGCTAGCGCAAAAAGATCCCACCGAGCTAAAAAAAGTGCTGATCGAGCCAATAAATGGGCTCGAATACTTCTGTAAGCAATTTTATGCCAAAGCAAAAAATGCTGGCCTGGAGGGCGAAAAAGCGTATTTTCGGAACTTGTTTTACTATGTGCGCTTGAGCAGCAGCCCGATTGAAATTGATGAAATCATCACAAAAGCAGCCCAGCTGACGAGCCGCCCAAAGGCGGTCGTAGAGCGGGAATATGCACAGTACAATGCGAAAACCCCACTGCCAAAGGCACGGTTTATCGCTCCAACAAACAAGACTATGCCAAGCCCTGAGCAAAAAATTGTTGGTGAAATGAGTCTGCATTGGGGCTCTGCAATCGAACTCGCAGATGCAATTTTACCGCTACTGGAAGATGAAAAAGCGCAACAGATTTTGTCTGCGATGATGGCTGAAAATGTGATAGAGGAACAGAAAATAATGCTCACCAGTTGGGAAATGATGGTCCCCGATGCCACTGAGAAAAATGTTGTTGAGGGCCTGCATCAGTGGATTCAGCGCATGACAGCGGCCAAGGAACGGGCAGCGTCATCAGCCGCAGCACTTGCGCAGTTTCAGCAAAAGCAGGATAATACGCAAGAATGAAACCAATTCGCAACAAAAAAGTTCTGTTTGAATATGAAATTCTTGATACAATTGTGTGCGGAACATCGCTTTTAGGGTGGGAGGTAAAGAGCCTGAGAGCCGGTAATGCCAACCTGAAAAGCGCATGGGTAAGTATAAAAGAGGGCGAGGCATGGATGATGAATTGTCAGATTGTGGCGTATTCTCATAGCCAAGAAATAATGGACCAAGCAAGGCCGCGAAAGCTGTTGTTGAAACGGCGAGAGATTGATAAGCTTGAGCGCCAGTTGCGCGAACAAGGGCGCACGCTGGCCGTAACAGCTATGTTTGATAAAGAGGGGAAAATCAAGACTGAGATTGCACTGGTGCGCGGAAAAAAGCAATATGAGAAACGGGCTACCATAAAAGCGAGAGAAGCTGACCGGCGTGCCAAAAGTGCCATGAAGAACTATCGTTAACACAAACAAAATGAAATGCCCAAGCTGCCAAAATGAGCAAACCCGCGTGGCTGACAGCCGTATTACAGACGGTGGAAGTGCCATTCGCCGAAGGCGTTTATGTGAATCATGTGAGTTTCGATTTACGACTTTTGAACGAGCCCAAACAAGTGACCTGATGGTTGAAAAGCGAGACGGAACGGTTGAACCGTATCAGCGTGAAAAACTGGAAAAAGCGATTATGCTTTCGTGTGCAAAGCGCCCAATTGATGTAGCTGATCTGCGTGCAAAATTGACTGACTTGGAAGAAACTCAATGGAGCAAAAGCAAGGCCGTGAAAGCGGAGCAAATTGGAGATGATGTGATGGGGCTTTTAAAGGAAATTGATGAAGTGGCTTATATTCGTTTTGCCAGTGTATATAAGCGTTTTACAGATATGGAAACCTTTCAAAACGAGCTCCAAAAGTTTTTTGATAGCAGCAAATCTTGACACCTATTTATGGTCTGCCTACAATGCCGGCACGGGTAGATAGCGAAGCGGTCAAACGCAGCGGACTGTAAATCCGCCGGCTTAGCCTTCGGGGGTTCGAATCCCTCTCTGCCCACCATAAAAAGCCCCCGTCTAGGGGTTTTTTTGTACTTGCACCACTACCTGTTTTCTCTATACTCAAGGTGTGAAATCATCTACAAATAGCTTCATTTTACGCGCAAAAAAAGCCGCAGGAAATATTATTGGTCCTGCACAAAAACGATACAGCGCCCTTGAAATAGAACACAAAGTTGCCTTTTGGGGCGCCTTTTTAACCCCTCTTTCGCTTTTGTTTCCGTGGGTGACCTACACAGCTTTGCGAACTGAGTTCGTTAATAATGGGTATACGGCTCCAACATGGGCAATTGGACTAACGTTAGTAGCTATTTCGCTTATTATTTTATGGACATATCTGCGAGATTTTTGGTCTATAAGTCGCCTCCGCGTACCACTTCCAAAAGCGATTTTGCTAATTATGGGAGGAGGACTGGGGCTACTACTCGCACTCCTCAGTTGGACTGTTTTGCTGTCTGTCGGCCGTGCTTATGGCGAAAGCGAAATACGCATGGGACTGTTTTTAACATGCTTATTACAGCTGCTCATGGCAACATCTGGGTGGTTGCTCTTTCAAAAGCAAAAAGAGGAGCTGGTGCGTCGATTTTTCCAAATATAAAATGCCTGAAAATACAACTGAAAACGAATCATTTTTGAATGAATTACAGATAGAAGGACAGGCGAAAGCCGGCCAAGAAAATGAGTTTATGAGCCTTGATGATGCTATTGCACAAATGTGTCACATCAAAAATGAGGAGGCAATTGCACACTTTAAAGCGACACCAGAAGCAGATTGGGAGACGGCACAAATGCGACTCTACTGTCATGACTGCCGAAAAGTAGTGAATGCAGGAGTCGGTAAAACACTGCGTGGAAACCCCCGAACTGTATGCGGTGAATGCAAAAGTAAGAAAGTCAGTAGCGGTACCTTTGAGGCACTAAAACGATTTTATCACCTAAACGAAGAAGGTGCGAAAGAAAGATCCTCAAAAAGCTAATCTTTCTTCATCAGGGCAAAAAATGCGTTCTGCGGAATCGTCACTTTTCCAAATTGCTTGAGGCGTTTTTTTCCGGCTTTTTGCTTTTTGAGGAGCTTATTTTTTCGAGTAACATCTCCTCCATAGAGCTTTGCTGTCACGTCTTTTCGCAGGGCAGGAATGGTCTCACGCGCGACAATGCGGGCTCCAATTGCCGCCTGAATAGCAATAGCAAATTGAGCCCGTGGAATTATTTCTTTCAGTCGCTCGCACCATTTTGAGCCAATATGATGCGCATCTGGCTTGTGAATAATCTGGCTAAGGGCATCAACTGGGTCGCTCGCAACAAGGATTTCCATCTTCGCCAGATCCCCTTTTCGCATTCCAATGGGTTCATACGACATACTAGCATACCCACTCGTCACGCTTTTCAGGTCATCATAAAAATCTGTTACGATGCTCGCAAGCGGCATCTCGAATGTGAGCTCTGCCCGCTCTGGTGTGGTATATTGTATATTTTTTGAAATTCCACGGCGCTCTGTACAGAGCTGCATGACCGCACCAATCAGCTCACTGGGTGACATAATCGCGACTTTTACCCATGGCTCGTGCAGCTCGTCCCATTTGTTGGCTTCTGGCAGCTCAGACGGGTTACTAATTTTCTCTTTTGTGCCATCTGGCAAAATAATCTCGTACCCCACACTTGGCGCTGTAACCAAAATATCGAGATCATATTCGCGCTCCAGCCGCTCTTGAATAATATCCAAATGCAGTAGCCCCAAAAACCCGCAGCGAAACCCATGCCCGAGGGCCCCCGAATGCTCTGGAATGTATTTCAGCGAAGCGTCATTCAGGCTGAGCTTCTCAAGCGCCTTTCGCAACAACGGAAAATCATCACCCTCAATCGGGTAAATGCCCGCCCAGACAAACGGCGTCACCTCGCTGTAACCCGGCAGTGGCGCGGCATTGTCGACCTTGCCCGCATAAATCGTGTCGCCCACGCGTGCGTCCACCACGTTTTTCAGCCCTGTTACAATATATCCCACCTCACCGGTTTTTAGGCTTTCTGTTGGCGTATATTTTGGCCGCAGGCATCCCACTTCCGTTGGGCTCAAGTCGCGCCCAGTCCGCAATAATTGATATTTCCGACCCGCTTTTAGCTCGCCCTGAAACACCCGCACACTGCTCACCACGCCCCGATATTGGTCAAACGTACTATCAAAAATGAGCGCGCGCGTGCCGTCCTCTGCAAAGATTTCCTTGTGCGAATACACCTCATTTCCGCTTGGTTCAGGTACTTGCGCTACCACCGCATCTAGAAGCTCTGGCACGCCCATGCCCTCTTTTGCACTTACAGTCAAAATGTCCTCGGCAGCAAACCCAAGCACAGCCTCAATCTCTTCTGCGCGGCGTTCTGGCTCTGCCGCTGGCAGGTCAATTTTGTTCAGCACCGGCACAATCGTCAGGCCATGTTCCAGCGCCAAATACACATTTGCAAGCGTCTGCGCCTCTATCCCCTGCGTAGCATCAACTACCAAAATAGCCCCTTCGCAGGCGGCTAAACTACGGCTCACTTCATATGAAAAATCAACATGCCCCGGCGTATCAATTAGGTTCAGTTGCACGCCTTTCCACTCCATTCGCACGGGCTGCAGTTTGATCGTGATGCCCCGCTCTTGCTCCAAATCCATCGTGTCGAGCATCTGCCCAGTCTTCATGTCGCGCTTCTCGAGGGTTCCGGTTATCTCTAAAAACCGATCAGCGAGAGTCGATTTTCCGTGGTCAATGTGCGCGATGATGCAGAAATTGCGTATATCCATGTCGGATGCTTTATACGCATTTTGCGCGCCTACGCAAGCGGTTTTAGGGTCAAAACTACTGGGCAGTGATCTGAACCAAGCACGTCTGGTAGATACTCTGCAACGGCCTTTTCTGATTCATCTGCCCACCAAGAATCTATCCTCCAGCCAACATTTCGTGAACGTGCCCCCGACCGAAAATGCCACCAGCTATAGACAATCTCATTTGGGTTAGCAGCTCGCCAGATGTCGCTCCAGCTCGCTGCCAGACACGCATCGCACCAAGCCCGTTCACGTGGGTGAAAACCCACTTTCCCTTCATTACTTTTTGGGCGCGCCAGGTCAATTTCGTTGTGCGCTACATTAATATCACCCCCCCAAAAAACCTGTTTTCCACTGTCTCGCAGGTCATTTACATACCCCAAAAAGTGCGCATAAAACTCCAGCTTTTCCTCCCACGCCTCTGGGCTTTTTCCGCCATTTGGAAAGTACCCCCCGAGCACACTCAAGTCTCCAATATCCACCCGAATAATTCGCCCCTCGTGGTCGTTCCAACCGGGCATTCCGGTCGTCACGCTATGGTCAATTCCCTGCCGAACCCAGACAGCCACCCCACTATATCCCTTTTTTTCTGCACTATGATAATGCTGCACGTACTCAGGGTAGAGCCCCGCGAACGGCTCGGCCTGCGCTGGCTGGCACTTCGTCTCATTCATAAAAAACACATCGGGCTTTTCCCTCTCTAGAAAAGGATTGAGCATCTCTTTTCGCTCAACTGCACGCAACCCATTCACATTCCACGTAATCAATTTCATACGCTCAGTTTACGCACTTTTGCGCAGCTGCGCAACGTAATGCGCGAGCACTTCTACAAATGATTGTGCGTTCCAATTGTGCAGCTCCTGGTGCAGGCCTATCCGAATGGGATACTGCCATTTTGGGTCATTTTCAACAGCCTGAATGACAGATGTCGGGGTCAGCAAATCCTGGTTGCACGCAGAACCAGTGCTGACGCAAATGCCCTCGTGGTCATTCAGCAGGCGCATGAGGGCACTGCCCCGCACCCCCGCAAACGCAATTGAGCTAATTCCTGCAACCCGATTTTCGCTTTGGTGTATTATCTTCACTCGCTCGATTTTTGATTCTATCAGGGCCTCTAGCGCATGTTGCATGGTGCGTAGATGGTCTATTTTTGCGTCACTGAGTGACGCAAACGCAGCCGCCATGCCGGCCGTGGCAATGGGGTCTTTTGTGTGGGTATCCTGCATCAGTTCGGGCCACTCGGCTGGGTGCTTGCAGTACAGTACGCCAACGCCTTTTGGTCCATTGATTTTATGCGCACTGAAAGTCGCAAAATCAGTATCTTGCAGGTCAATTTTCACCTTGCCGAGTGACTGCACCCAGTCGCGCAGCACCAGCGCATTTGAGGCTTTTTTGCCTCTAACCTCTGCGCTCAGAATAATGCCCGTTTCATTGTTTCCGTGCATCTGGCAGACTAGCTTGGCGGTGCCGCGCAAGCCTGCTCCAGTAAAGGCATCATAGATATTTCCAGGCAAAACTTCGTCCGCGATGCTGCTGTGTTCCACGTTTGATGCAAAAACAGAAGCACCCCCAAACCGCTTTACTACAGCTGATATCACCTTTCGGTTGGCGTCGGTGCCCCCATGGGTTACAACCAGCTGGCTGGCCTTACACCCTATTTTTGCGGCTATTACCGCAAGGCATTTTTGTTGGTGCATGGCAGCCTTTTGCCCAATCCCATGCAGGCTGCTGGGGTTTCCAAAAGTACCTCTCACGGCCTCCATAGCGGCCCAGGCGACATCGCTCAGTGGCGTGGTTGCGGCGGCGTCGAGATACCAGCTCATGCTCAGAGAGTAGGCAAAAAACAGCCGTAGCGCAAGCGACTTGTTTGGGTTGCAAGGGCAGGCTGTTTCGGCTAATATACAAGCAAAATAAGAAATAAAATATGACGAAAAAAATAGAAATATATTCAAAAGACCACTGCCCATATTGCGTCAGCGCAAAGGAATTATTGACCGAAAAGGGGTATGCGTATACCGAAATTGATGCGCTTGAAAATATAGAAAAACGCAATAAATTGGCAGAAAAACACAACCACTATACGGTGCCGATGATCTTTATTGACGAACAGTTTGTGGGAGGATTTAGTGAGCTGCAAACAATGGACGAAGCTGGAAAACTCTAATGACAGTTGTGCCCTTGGTGACCGGCGAAAACGCAAAAATTCTTCGCACCGTGTGCCAGCCTGTTGTAGCATTTAATGCTGATTTAGCGGAGCTAATAACCAATATGACTGACACTATGCTACACCCAATGGAAGACGGCAGCCCGGTTGGGGTGGGCATTGCTGCGCCGCAAATCGGGGTTGATGCACGGGTTTTTTTAGTAACTATAAACGCCGAAGCCCCAAAGAAAAGCCGCGTAGTTGCGATGATAAACCCAGAAATAGTAGAAATAAGTGAGCACCAAACTGCAATGGAGGAAGGCTGTCTCAGCCTGCCGAATACATTTGGCACCGTACGCCGCCCAAGTAAGGTAAAAGTCAAATGGAGGAATACCGCTGGCGCATGGTCTGAACGACGCTTTGACGGGTTTGACGCGCGGGTAATTCAGCACGAAATGGATCATCTCAATGGTGTTTTATTTCTTGACCACAACCCTACAAATCTGCATACGAATTAAACTACATCACAGAAAAACCATATTCGTTTGCCATTTCAGATAATGGCTTTGCCCCACTCCCAGCCACTATTACAAATCCAGCACCACCAGTTAGGCCACCTGCTCCAGTCACCTTTGCCCCATATCCATTTACTCGTAGTTGCTTACAAAAATCTGATACGCGCTGGGGCATAATTCCAATTTGCTCTAGGCATTCTCCCCAGGTATTCATAGCCTCTATTGGCTCTGTTTTGAGCTGCTCAGCACACTGCCCAGACTGTTGCACAATATGCTCAAATATGACTCTATTATTATCCTTCCATCGGCTCACATGGTCTACCATTTGTGCTGTTGACTCATCTGGCTTGCCAGTGAAAACCAATCGAAACGGCGGAAGTGAATAATTACAAACTGAAAACTGACCATTTTGCAGTTGCACAGGCAATTCATTTATGATTGTCATATGGTCAATTCCGCTGCTTTTTCCATGAAAACGCGCCTCGGTTTTACTCACAATTTCTATTAATTTTTTACTTAAAATCGGCACATTGTGCAGCTGCCAAAGTGCTCTGACAAGTGCTACAATCAAGCTAGCACTCATGCCTCCACCACTGCCAACAGGCAGCCCACATTGCACTTCTGCGTTGATGGCAGCGCGGGGCAAATCAAGCTGCTCCCACAAAAATGAAAGCGCCCAATCAAGTGCACCAGGCGGCATTGGGTAATTTGACTGAATTATATCCACATCTGAAAAAGCCACAAAAACATGTGTTTTGTGCTGCAGAAGTGGTACTGCAATCGCTGAACCACCGCCTGCGCCAACATGTTCACCAATCAATATCGCCTTTGTTGGCGCGCTTCCATGTGCTTTCATCATGCACCAGCCTACTCACCTCGCGCCTTTTGTGCCAGCTCATGTGCGATTTTTTTCACCTCACGACTCATCTCGTGGTTAGCTCCGTCTGCTGCGTGCCACGCTTGGCGTGCCATTTCCTCTGCCTGGCGATTTAACCCATTTTGATACGCCAACTGTGCTGTTGCCAGATATTTTGCCCCATCTAAAACATATGCCAAATCACGCGCCTCTGCTTCGTCTTTTGTCTGGGCAATCACTGTAATGGTTAAATCATGTGCTGTTTTAATCTGTTCTGGTGTCGGGTTTTGCATTATTTCACGCAGTGCCCCAAATGCTATCTTACGCGCTTTTTCCACCTCTACTCCTCCGCCAGCGCTCAACAACTGCCATGTCCAGTCTGCCATTTCACACTTAGTTACGCTTTTTTCTGGGTAGGCCTTTCCATTATCAAGCAAAATTACCCCAAAGTGTGTAAGGAAATGCAGGTGGTTCTCATACCACATTCCAGCAGATATATCAACGCCACGCTCAACCAACGTAAATCCTTCTGGCGAAACATCAAAAACATTGAGCGCTAAAACTGAAAACTCTGCACGGGTCAGCCCGTCTTGTGGCCGAAAAAGACTTATATCACTCTGCCACGAGATAATTCCCATTTGCGTTGCTGTCTCTACGTAGGGCGCATACCAGCTTCCAAATGGAACATCTGCAAACGGATAGCTGCGAGAATCTCCTATTGACACTACCTCTATTTGCGCTGCCTTCATTAAAAAGGCTAATGCCTCTGCCCGATTGCCTTCTGCCTCTGTCGCAGCCTCTGAAAGAACCCCCTCTGAGACAAAGTATTCATTTGCAATGCTGCACGACTGAGCACTCGCAGTTGCCCCACAAAACGCCAATATACAGCCGATACCGATAAATCCCCATTTACCCATCATATCAGTATACTCTATACAAAGTACCCGCCGCCAGCAAAAAAGGTTGAATTATATACTAAAACTGTTTCAGAGTAAAAGAATGCAAATTCCCTTGACGAAACATGATTTACGCCTACAGTCTCGCAGTATTTGCTCAGCTTAACATCAGCCAATGGAGGAACGAAACAACTTTCGACGACTGAACGACTTTAACGCTATTGCCCTATCAATTGCATCTCCAGACACCATCCTCGGGTGGAGCAATGGAGAAGTTACGAAACCGGAAACTATAAACTACAGAACCCAAAAACCTGAGTTTGGTGGACTTTTTTGTGAGCGTATTTTTGGTCCGGTCAAAAACTTTGAGTGCGCGTGTGGAAAATATAAGCGCGTACGATATAAAGGAGTGGTGTGTGAAAAATGTGGCGTAGAAGTGATTCACTCAAAAGTGCGCCGAGAACGCATGGGGCACATAAAACTAGCTGTTCCGGTCACGCACACATGGTTTTTGCGAAGCACTCCAAGCAAACTAGGATTACTTCTTGACCTGCCTGTAAAGCGACTTGAGCAAGTTGTTTACTTTGCTTCCTATATCATTATTGATGTAAACGAGAAAGGAAAAGAAGATGCTATTACTGAGCTAAATGCTGAGTATGAAAAGCTGATGGCACAAATGAAAGACGAAAACGCAGCAAGCATTAAAGCTGCAAAGAAGGCTGTCAAAAATGGCGCCATGAAACAGAAAGATTTTGAAATACTTGAAACAGAGTTGGTTCAAAAGCTTGAACTGGTAAATGAAAGCTTTAAAAAGGCAAAGGCAGAACTAAATGAATTAGTGATTGGAGTTGTTTTGACAGAGACTGCATACCGAGAAATCAGTATGAAATTTGGCCATGTTTTCCGTGCTGGAATTGGCGCTGAGGCAATTCGAGAAATTGTTCAAAAAATTGACCTGCCGGCATTCCTTGAGCAAATGAAAGTGGATTATTCAAACTCAAGCGGGCAAAAACAAAAGAAAATCATTAAGCGAATGAAGCTGGCAGGGGCTCTTTTGCGTTCTGGCACAAAGCCAGAATGGATGGTGATGACCGTAATTCCGGTACTGCCACCAGACCTGCGACCAATGGTACAGCTGGACGGCGGTCGTTTTGCAACATCTGATCTAAACGATTTGTATCGACGAGTGATCAACCGAAATGCTCGTCTGAAAAAACTGATTCAGCTAGGGGCTCCTGAGATCATCTGCCGAAATGAGAAGCGAATGCTGCAAGAGTCAGTTGATATTTTGATTTCAAACAGCGTGCGAAATAGTCGATCGGGCATGAACTATGTGCAACGACGAAAGCTGAAATCTCTTTCAGATATGCTTAAAGGGAAGCAAGGTCGATTCCGTCAAAATCTTCTTGGGAAACGTGTTGACTACTCTGGTCGATCAGTGATTGTGGTGGGGCCAAAGCTGCGACTAGACGAATGCGGGCTCCCAAAATATATTATGATGGAGCTGTTTAAGCCCTTTGTGATAGCTCGACTCATCGAGTTTGAACTGGCGTTTAATGTGCGTTCTGCTGAGAAAATTATCCGTGCAAATGAGAAGATTGTGTGGGATATTTTAGACGAGGTTATACAGGGAAAGTATGTGCTCTTGAATCGTGCGCCAACACTTCACCGAATGGGGATTCAGGCCTTCCGGCCACAGTTGGTCGAGGGAAAGGCGATTCAGCTGCACCCACTGGTGTGTGCTGCGTTTAATGCGGATTTTGATGGGGATCAAATGGCAGTGCATTTGCCACTGAGCGAAAAGGCTCAAGCAGAAGCCCGAGATATTATGTGTAGTGCAAAAAACCTCTTGAAACCAAGTAGTGGTGAACCTATTATTAATCCGAGTCAGGATATGGTTCTGGGGTGTTACTTCTTGACAGATATGGTGAAGGGGAAGTTGGGGGAAGGAATGAGTTTTGCAAGTAGTGAAGCAGCAGAACGAGCTTTTAGCATGGATATGCTAGACGTTCAAGCAGAAGTTAAGATCCGCATAGACGGAGAAATGCATGAAACAACATTTGGTCGAGCACGATTTAACCAACTACTGCCAGCAGGCTATCCGTATAAAAATGAGCGATTTGGAAAAAAACAACTACAAGCTCTTTTGGCCGATGTCTATAACAAATATGATATTGATACAACTGCTCAACTAGCCGACTCCATTAAGGATGTTGGGTTCGAGTTTGCAACGAAATCAGGTGTTTCTATTTCTGTTTTTGACATTAAAAGCCCCGCATCAAAACCAAAGTTGATTGAGGCTGCAAATGCTATTGTCACAAAAATTAACGAGCAATATCAACAAGGATTGATGACAGATGAGGAGCGGTATAACAATACAATTCGGATTTGGGGGAAAGTCAAAAATGACGTCACCCAAGAGATGATCAAGGAGTATGACGATCAAAATGATGTGTACTATCAGGTGAACAGTGGTGCTCGTGGGAACTGGGGGCAGATTACACAGATGGCAGGAATGAAAGGACTTGTAGCGAGTCCATCAGGGCGAACAATTGAGCTGCCGATTCGATCAAACCTAAAAGAAGGATTTACTATCTTAGAGTACTTTATTGCGACGCACGGAGGGCGAAAGGGAAAGTCTGATACGGCATTGAAAACTGCGGAAGCGGGATATTTGACACGGCGCTTGGTTGACAGTGTCCAAGATCTGATTGTGCGCGAAGAAAACTGTGAAACCATAAAAGGGCGTGAAATCACAAAGGCTGGAAGTGAAAAACTAGGGGTTGATTTTGAGTCTCGGATACACGGACGATGCCTCAGTGAAGACACGAAGAAAGGAAAAAAGGTTATTGCTAAGGCTGGAACAATCATAGATGAAATGGTAGTAAAAGAACTGACTGATGCAAAAATTGAAGTGGTCTCAATCCGTACGCCAATGCACTGCCAAACACATAATGGAGTGTGCCAGAAATGTTATGGGTATGATCTTGGGAATCAAAAAGTAGCAAAAGAGGGCACTCCTGTTGGAATTATTGCCGCACAATCAATTGGCGAGCCTGGAACGCAACTAACTATGCGGACCTTTCATATGGGAGGTATTGCGACGGAGGGAGACTCGATTACGCAAGGACTTACCCGTGTTGAAGAACTCTTTGAGGCGCGAACACCAAAAAACCCAGCAAAACTTTCTGAGATTGCAGGAGTTGTTTCTATTAAGCGAACCAAGGCTGAAACAAGGATTACTATACAGGCTGCAAAAGCCGAAGACGACTCGCATCACATCATCGAGGGCTATGACATTGTTGTTAAAAAAGGAGAAGACGTGAAAGTAAAACAAGTGATTGCGAAGTCAACGACTGATAATAAGAAAATACGAGCTAGAAGTGGTGGAAAGGTGAAATCAGTAAGTCCAGTGGAGATTGTCATCAAACAAGACAAGCCACAGCAACGGTCTTATGTGGTTCACAAGCGAGCTATGCTACGTGTCAAAGATGGTGAAAAAGTAGCCAAGGGAGCACAATTGACGAGTGGTCACATTGACCTGCGAGAGCTGATGGAGCTAACAAGTGTGGATACGGTACAGCAATATATTCTCAGCCAGGTGCACCAGATTTATAGCAGTCAAGGACAAGATATTAATGAAAAACATTTAGAAATTATTGTTCGTCAAATGGTAAGCAAAGTGCGAATTATTGAGTCAGGAGACAGCAAGTGGCTACCTGGCGAGATTAAGGATTTTGTAAGCTATAGCCGAACAAACGAAGCACTAATGAAGAAAAAGCCAATGATTGCAGAGCGACTGTTGCTTGGACTCACTCGTATTAGTCTTTGGACTGACAGTTGGCTCTCTGCGGCGAGCTTCCAGGAGACAATCCGCGTACTCGTTGAGGCGGCTACAACCCGCAAAATTGACACGCTTGAGGGCCTTAAAGAGAATGTTATTATCGGTCGATTGATTCCGGCTGGTGAGGGATTTAACATTAAGAAAGCAAAGAAAAAAACAACAAAGACTGGACAAAAAAAATCTACTGAGTAAAAAACAACCGTAATAGAAAAAATATGCCTACAATAAACCAATTAGTACGGAAGTCTCGAAAAGACAAAGCGCGGAAAGCAAAATCTCCGGCGCTGCTATCGAAAATGAATACGTTGAAAAATAAGTCACGATACCTTCCAAGCCCTCAGAAGCGTGGAGTCTGTGTTAAAGTGACGACTATTACACCAAAAAAGCCTAATTCAGCTTTGCGGAAAATTGCTCGTGTTCGTCTTACAAATGGTTTTGAGGTAAATGCTTACATCATGGGAGAAGGCCATAACCTGCAGGAACATAGTGTGGTGCTGTTGCGTGGTGGGAAGGTAAAAGATCTCGTTGGTGTGCGATACCACATTGTTCGTGGGTGCCTAGACACGCAAGGTGTTACTGACCGAAAACAAGCTCGAAGTCGATATGGAACAAAAAAACCAAAAAAATAAATTAACCCAATCTCATCATGTCAGATGAAAAAGTAGCGGCAGCAGCAACCGCCTCAGAAAATGCTGAAAAAACCGAAAAAGGAGGAGGGAAGACAAAAAAGAAAGAAAAGTTTGTGAATCCATTTAGTTACACAGATGAATTGCAATCAAAATTTGTAAATTGCATCATGAAAAATGGAAAGAAAACTGTTGCACAGCGCATTTTAAAAGATGCTTTTGATGAAATGAATCGTCGAAAAATAGATGATGTTATGGGCGCATTTGAAAAGGCTTGTAAAAATGCAACGCCAACAATGGAAGCTAAAGCAAAGCGTGTTGGTGGTTCTGTGTACCAAATTCCACTAGAGGTGCCACTAAAACGACAGCGAAGCCTTGCAATTCGTTGGTTGTTAGCGGGTGCTCGGAAACGAAAAGGAATGCCTATGTATAAGCGTCTTGCCAGCGAATTGATGGATTGTGCATCTGAAGCAGGATTTGCTTTTAACAAGCGAGAAGAGAGCCACCGGATGGCCGCTGCTAATAAAGCATTTGCCCATTTGGCACGGTACTAGTAAAAAAGTAAATATCAATAAAAAAAGCCCCGGTTGGGGTTTTTTTATATCAGAAAAATGCTTGACAGTTAGGTTTATTTTCCTATTATGCGCGGGCTATTTCAACCAATTGTCATAAGTATTTCATTCCGCGGTGGACGCAAAAAAAGATCTCGACGCCATCAATCTGGCATTGAGGTCAAAAAAAAGCACAAAATCAATGAGGAAATACGTGCGCCAGAAGTGCGACTTGTGGGGCAGGATGGCGAAATGATTGGAGTAACAAGCCTTGTGAAAGCATTGCAGCAGTCACGAGAAGTCGGTGTTGATCTCGTGGAAATCAGCCCAAAAGCAGTGCCTCCCGTGTGTCGAATCATTGACTATGGAAAGATGCTCTATGCAGAAAAGAAGAAGCTGCAGTTGCAAAAAAAGGCACAAAAGAAAGTGGAGATTAAGGGCATTAGACTTACTTTCCGAATCGGTCCTGGAGACCTTGACCGTCAACGAAATCATGCAATTGATTTCCTAAAAGAAGGCCACACAGTGCGAGTTGCACTGACCATGAGGGGGCGAGAAAAAGCGCATAAAAGCCTGGCTGTAGAGAAAATACTGACATTTGCCAAATCTCTTGAAGAACTAGCAACGCTCGACAATAAACCAAAACTATCAGGGCACCAAGTCATCGCCATTCTTAGACCAAAACAAACATGAAACAACGAACAAAATCAGCTGCAAAGAAACGAATCCGTAAAACTGGAAGTGGGAAGCTAATGATGGTTGGCGCTGCTAAAAACCATCTTTTGAGTAGTAAAAGTAAAACAACACGTCAAAAGAAAGCTGGTGGAGTATTTGTTGCAAAGGGGCACGCAAAAGCACTTAAATCTGTAATATAAAAGCACTATGGTACGCGTAAAAGGAGGACCGGCTGCGAGGGCACGACATAAGAAAATTCGAAAGGCTACAAAGGGGTATCGAGGTAAGAATCATACAACTTTCCGACTTGGAATGCAGGCCCACATGAAAGCTGGGCTCCATGCATATGTTGGTCGAAAGCTTAAAAAGCGAGAGTTCCGACGACTATGGATTGGTCGATTAAGTAACGTGCTTCGGACTATGGGAACAAATTACAGCACTATGAAAAATCAGTGGCTGCATGCACGAGTTGAGATTGATCGAAAAAATCTTTCAGAACTAGCGGTAAACTATCCTGCTGTATTTGAAAAGATCGTTGAATTTGGCCAAAAAGCAAAAAAAATAGCGGTTTAAACCCCGCTCTCGCACGTGTCGTATAGTGGCTATTACACGGCCTTGCCAAGGCTGAAACACGAGTTCGATTCTCGTCACGTGCTCCAA
>JAHDDZ010000009.1:0-3272 GCA_020629095.1 Candidatus Altimarinota bacterium
CAAATTTGTGTCCGACAGCGGCGTGCTGGGCATTTCCTCTAGGGTATATTCGACCTGTTGCCCACGGAACAGTTTTTGGATTGCACCGTCGGTGTTTATCACATAAATCGCCCCGTCGATCGCCATACTGACCGCACTGCCCAGGTCGGCTTTTGACTCCAAATTATAGGCACTTGGCGTGCTGTAGTTCGTTCGGCGCCGCTCATATTTCCAGATTTGGTTATCGGTCGGCGACAGCACATAGACATATCGGCCGTAGGTATCAAGGTCAATCCCCCGCCGCCACGACTCGTCTTCGGTCGTCATCGGAGTGATTCCCCCGTCCCGATACTCGATTATTCGTGGTGTGTTGGTCAAAAATAGCAGCGTGTTTTGGTCGCTTCGCGTGCCACTCGCCAGCACTTTCTCGCCATCAGAGTCGGTCAAAGTTGGCCCTGGGTCGACCTTTTCAGCGATGGTTTTGTGTACTTTTGTGGCATCAAACACATAGACCGTGTCACGCAAAAACTGCACCCCAAGGGCGTCTATTCCGTTGATCGAAAGCCCCAAGTCCGCCGTCGCCACAGCGGCTATTTCCTCTGCGTTTTCGGTCGCTAGGCGCTTCTCTTCTATCTCATTTAGGATTGATTGTGCAGTCAACCGGAAGTCCTCTTTACCGGTGTTAAACACAGATTGCGCAGCCTCTTGCGCGGTTGCCAGTCGCACTTTTGCCTCGTCGCGCTCGCCCTGTAACAGAAACGTATCAGCCTCTGTCAACGCCTGCCTGGCAACGGCAATTTGTTCTTCTACTGCAATTGTCTCAGTTGACTTATAATTCATCAAACTGCGGACCCCTAGTGTTAGCAGTAGCAGCCCAAGAACCCCAGCGGCAATCAGCACAGCTGATCGGGGCACTTTTGTCGGCAGCGAAAACCGCCCCAGCAGGCCTTTTGTCATGGCGCCAACACGCGAAACCGCAGACGGCTCCGCAGGTTCTTGCATCTCGAGCATATGATTTTGGTCAACCACCTCGGGTTGCACTTCGGCCATGACTGGCATGGGTTCTGGCGCTGGTGCAGCCACTGGCTGCGGCGTGGGTTGCACCGGTTGTGGTGCTGGTTCGGGCGGCATTTCTGGCTGTGGTGCTGGTGCTGGCAGGGGCTGATTGCCCTCGGCCGTGGCCTTTTTAGGCAAAGCAGACGCGACTGCGTTTTTGCCTTTTGCAAACAACGACGCGATGGGGCCCGTTTTCGCTGGCGGAGTGATGACTTTTCCGATGCCCACCACCAACGCCACCGTGTGCCCCAGGTCAGCTGCGTCCAGGTCAGCCTCGAGTGCAGCGACATCTGCCAAGAAATCTTGGGGAATAAACCGGTCGATGATTGTGTCTTTTGGCACCGCTGGCAGCAACGGCTGAGTTGTGAAAATGATGGTGTCATTTAGGTGCACCTCTCCACTAAGGATGTTTGAGAATAGTTCGGTGTCGTCTGCGTCTGGGTCTTGGATTGTGCTAAGCGCGGCACCCCGCACCAAATACGCCTCTGCGGTGCCTGAAACTGCGATGTAAAGCCCCAAAAAATCAAAGAACGAAACCACAATATTTGGGGTTTCGGGCAGTTGATTGATATATTTTTGTGCTACCAGGTTGGCGGCTTTCAGGCCGTCTTCAAACCGGGCATATGGGTCAGCCACCCGCGACACAGAAAAGCTGTCGACCAGTGCGCCAAAAATAGCATCTGCGATGCGGCCAGCACCCACGGTGCCGTCTGCGAACTGCGCTGAAAAGGTTAGTCGTTGACCCTCTCCGAGGTCTTGTTCGAACACGAAACCCAGCGTTGTCGCTGGCGGAGATATCTCGAATGTATGAGAAGAAAATGCCATAAATCACAATTACTCATTTGCATACTATTCAAAACAGCAGGTTTGTCTAGTCTATCTGAGAACTCTGAAACACAGATGAAAACCGCCCATAGACGACCCCTGGCAGGTTGGCGTATGCTGGGGCGAATATCTTTTTCATATGCAAGCAATTTGGGGATTGGGGATCATCGGGGGGGGGCTACTCTGCGCAGAGCTGGGCGCGCGTGCTATACGTTCGTCACAGCGGTTTAACGTACGCAGCCTCGTCAAGAAACTGCTGGTCACTGGCCAGCCGCTAAACGCCGCCGACGGCACCATGGTGTGCGGTTTGGCCGTGGTTTTAATGGTCGTTGCGGGGTGGAATTACCTGCCAAACATCGCCCCAGCGCAAACAACCAAAACCGAAAAAGTGGATGATTTGCCTCCACCGCAAGCGGGTTTACGGGCGCAGGCAGTCTATGAAAATGAGGTTTTTGGCAGTACCATAAACCCCATGCTGGTGCAAAAAACCCTGTGGCCAGCACGCCCAGATGACACCGCCGCGACCGTGCAAGCGGGGGGAATAACCGAGGATGAACTGGCTGGCGGCTGGGTGCGCAGCATTGGGCAAAATGGCGGACAAGACCAGTTGTGGTACGCCACACCGGCTGGTCGGTTTAACCAGTTTCGGGGGAATTATACTGTGCGGGTGCGCCTGAAAAAAGGAGCAGAAGTGACAACCCCAAATGCCACGCTGGGCGAGATTCGCATCAAACAGGCTGGCACTGGCACGGTGCTGCTGAACCGGAAGATAAACGCGCAAATGCTGCACCCAGAGCGGTATATTGACCTTGCAGTGGAGTACGCTCAAGACCGAACTGGTGCCGCGCCCGTGGTCGAGCTGTGGACGACTGGCGCCGCGAGCCTCTACGCAGAGCGAGTCAGCTGGTCAAGCGAACAGGTTGACATGACCACGACGGGCATTACTGATCTGTTTGCCGACGTACCCGACAGCACGGCCAGCGAGGGAGGCGCGCGCATGGCCGATCCCGCGGTGCATTTGGAGGGGACACTAGCCTTTGGGCCCTATGAGCAGTCACTTGCCGCGGGAGCTTATACAGCCGTATTTCGGGTCAAAGTCGACCCAAAATGGCAGCACGCCGAATACCCTATCATCAGTCTGCAAACGGCTCATTTGGTGCCTGACACCAGCCAACAAGACGTAAGCACCCTGCCGCTAAGCGGGGTTGATTTAGCCGCTGGCGGGGAATATCACGACATCGCGCTGCCGCTCATAATCAAGCCAAATGGCACGGCCGAGTTTCGGGTCATATGGCATGGCAAGGCAAAAGTGTGGTTTGACCAAGTGCGCGTGTACCCGCGCGGGACCGCGTGGGACGACCTGCTCCCAACAGTTCCTCAGTCCGCTACTGGTGCACAACCAGAGCTAAATG
>JAHDDZ010000009.1:3282-19677 GCA_020629095.1 Candidatus Altimarinota bacterium
GAAAATAGAAATAATAGAGGAGGAAATAAATCCGCCGACCGAGCCTGTTTTGGCGGTTCCAGAGGCCGCGCTGGTGCTAGAAATAATAGAGGAGCCGGTTGAAATCAGCCATGCGCTGCCCAGTTACAATCCAGCCGAGTATCAAGTTGAACCCACCACGCCATGAAATTTGACAAACGAAAGATCCGCGAGCAGCTTGAAATCGGCCATCGGGTCGATGATATTTTGGAAAAGGCAGTGCACGAAAACCAGCCAAATGACACGGTTCATGAAGCATTTGGCTGGCAACGCGTGCTGCTGAACCTGGCGCTTTTGGGCGGATATATCGCCCTGGCGGCAGGCGTTATTGTATGGAATATGGAGGAAATAGTCGGACTGAGTGGCAACGACGGAGCCCAATTGATTGTGCGCTCGCTGGGGCTGGTACTGCTGACCGTGATCTACATTCGGTTGCGGACCGTGCTGCACCAGTCGCTGTTTCCGACAGTTGACCGCGAGGTCGTGCGGACCATTTACAAGATCGCCCCAGAGCTCATCCAAGACGGTTTCACACAAGAAGCAAGTGACATTAAACTCAATAAAAACGCAGTGCGCACGTGGGTGCTCGTGTTTGGCTTCAGCGTGCTGCTGGTGATTGGTGCGCTCATTAACCCGCGTTTTCTCAGCTCTGCCATTGGCATTGCGACAGATGAGGGCATCGGCGGCACGGTCATTCGAATCATCCTCATTGCCTTTGGCATCGGCATCTGGACAGCCATTAAGCTGCTGCTGACAGTGCACCGAGAGTATGACCACCTGGGCGAAATGGTCTGGCGCATTCAGCATTTGGGCAAAAACATCCACGGGGCAGATGTGCTCAAAAAGGCCATTCCGACCGACCGCGCGTCTATCATCGCAGAAAAGCTGCGGGCGATAATGCGCATTTGGCAAATGAAAAAAAACATTGTGCCCGCCGACCTGCGCGAGCACGCCTTTAGCCACTTTCGACTGACACGGCAAATGCCCCATTTCATCGCCGCGGCCATGCCCATTTTGGGGCTGGTGGGTACCATTCTTGGCTTGACAGTTTCAATCGGTGGGTTCGAGGATGTGCTGAGTACCGACATTACTGACCGAGCGCACTTCGCCAGCAGCATCGGGGTCAGCGTTGGGGGAATCTCTACCGCATTTTACACCACGCTGGCGGGCACCATTTCCATGCTCATTTTAAAGGTTTTCACGCTCATTTCGAGTAATGTCTATAGCAACTTTTTGGTTGATATGCGCAACGTGATTGCCGTGGAGGTGCTGCCCAGGCTGCGCGAACACGCCGACGAGGACCAACTACCCCCACAAAAACCCAATCCACCGACTGCCCCACCACCGCCAAAAACACCCACTCAATCGTTTATTGCAAAGGGCTGCATGACCCCAAAACACGATGTATGAGGACATAGAACTGCAGTCTGCTGAGGAGGAAATCAGCTGGTTTTTTAATGATATTAATCTGACTGTTTATTGTGCTATTTTTTGCCATAATTTTTGCCAGCATGATCAGCCTGTCTCAGGGCATGCGCGAGTCGACCGTGAGCCAAGCCGAGCTGCAAAAAGAGCGACCGGCGGAGCTCAGTAACTATGAGGCATTTGGCGACGTCGGTCTGCCCAAAAGTGTGGAACAAAAAGGCTTTCCGACCAAAGACCGGTTCAACGAGGACCTGATTTTGATCGAGCAAACCAGTTCCACTGTGCGCCAAGGCATGGCCGGCAACCTCGTGTGGGACTTCGAAGAACTCTCAAACATCCGCGACCGCGAGCTCATTTTGGTAGAAGTCGGCGCAGACGGCACCGCCAGACTCGACGGCACCAGCATGAATCTGAGCCAACTACAAGCCGAAATAAATAATAGATCAAGAACCAATAATGTATTCGTACGACTCCATATTGATCCACTGGCCCCTGTTGTTGTATATGAAAATACGCGAAACCAGCTTTGGAACGAGTCAGACGCGATTCATTGGCAGTTTACAACCAAGTCCATAAACCCGTAAAAATGAACGAAATTGAGCCCAAAATCAGCATAATTATTCCGACGCGAAACAGCGAAAAAACAATAGAAAAATGCCTCAAAAGCGCGCAGCACTACTATGCAGAAATCATTATCGTAGACAATTTTAGCACTGACCAAACACAGAAAATCGCCCGTACCTACGCCGACAAAGTCATCATAAAAGGACACGAAAGAAACGACCAACGACGCGCTGGCGCCGCCGCCGCAACAGCCACAAAACTGCTCTTTTTAGACAGTGACATGGTTGCCAGCCGTGAGCTCATTAGTGAGCTTATATCAATCCTAGACAAAGCCGAGGCGATTATTGTGCCCGAAGTGCCTTTTGGTGTAGACACATTTTGGACCCGCGTCAAATGCGCCGAGCGAGCCTGTTATGCCGGATGCGACGCGACTGAAGCGGCTCGTGCCTTTACCAAAGAGGCATATTTGGAATTGGGCGGGTTTGACGAGGCGATGATCAGTTGCGAAGACTGGGATTTGACAGAGAAACTGAAAGCCCAAAACGCAGTCATAGTACGGTCTGTTGCAACCTTGGCACACGATGAAGGCCATGTAACACTGCGCAATATTATACAAAAAAAGGCCTATTATGGGGCAAAAGCAAGCGGTTTTACGCAGATTCACGGGCTCAAAAAGGCAATGCTGAAAATGCCGCTACTGCGAAAAAGCCTGTGGAAAGGTGTTTGGCAGAACCGACAAAAACCCGCTTTGGCACTAGGAATAGTCATCTTAAGCAGTCTGACAACCATGGCTGGCGCGTGGGGATTTTTGACCCGAAAACGCACATGAAACAGCTGATAAGTTGGGCACAAAAAAACCCAAAAAAGGCGCAAACTTGGGGAGCAATTGCGCTATTTTTGGTGGTGGATATGTGTGTCATGTGGCCGCTTTTTGCAGGCGGACACACGGTTTTTGGCGATATTGATATTGGATTTTGGACGGATAATTACCTCAAACGAATGGCCACGCCATGGAACGATTTGTGGAGTAGCCCGAACTTTTTTAATATGCCGCGGCTGCTGGTCATGGCGCCGCTGTGGGGGCTCGCAAATGCGCTGCAGATGAGCGGCCAGGGGCTTTTTGTACTACTGGTTTTGGCATGTTTTTTGACCGCACAACTGGGCACTTTTTGCCTGATGCGCCACGTGCTGCGGCGCCACGACCCCGACCTGCCGGCATGGGGAGTAGCTGCCTGCGCCATCGGTTCTGGACTAATCTATGGGCTAAACCCGTGGTTTCTGATTCGCATCCAGCATATATACCTCCTCATCGGGTATGCGCTTTTGCCCATCATTTTGCTGTGCGCCATGCGCGCAACGCCGCTCTGTGACCTGAAAAAACCAATGTCGAGTATCTCTTTCGGGTGGCTGCTGGCGGGGGCTTTTGCGTGGGTTTTGGCCGCAGGTGCGGTGCACTACGTGCTCTTTGCGGGGCTGCTTGTTTGGTGCTGGGGACTGCACCGCGCCGCCCTTTTGTGGTCAGAGTACGGCCACAAAGTCGCTACCAGATTACTCATTCGGCTGGGCATCATGACGGGTTTAACGCTTTTTGGGCTCATGTACTTCTTGCTTCCGACCCTGTCAGCCAGCGTGCTGACCGGCGGCGTGGCGCCAGCAAATGTGAACGCGATCGAGAGCCTGAGTATGTTTAGTCGGCACTCGCAGTGGCACCATGTGCTGCTCGGCAGCAGTTACTGGTGGCCGATGTTTGAGCTCAACTCCCTTCCAAAATCCTATTTCTTTGGGGGCTTTTTTATCCTCATCAGCACGGGCGTTGGGGCACTGCTGCAGCTGCAAAAACGGCTCGTGCGGTTTCTCATTTTGTGGGTGACTTTGTGCGTTGTTTTTGCTATGGGCACGGCAGGGTTGCTGCGGCCCGTACTGGCGTGGTTGGTCTTTGACGCGCCTGGCGCGGGCGCGTGGGGGTTTTTGTTTCGAGACCCAAACAAGGTTGTTGGGCTGTCTCTGTTTGGCATTTCTATGCTGTGGGGACTGTCTGCTGGGGCCATCGGCAACTGGTTTGCTGCCCGTCAACAACTACGAAAAAAAGAGCAAATCGCCCTGCACGCACTGTGGGGCGATCACCACGCAGGGCGCAACTGGTGGGCGGTGCCAGCGTGGTTTTTTGGGGTAGGGTCAGTTGTGGCATATACCCTGTGGGTGACCCCGTTTGTGCTTCAGTTTATGAACCAAAAATACGCTCCAGTAAAGGTTCCTCTGGAATATGCACAGCTCAACTCGCACCTGAAAAACACGCCAGGGCGCGTGGTGCACCTGCCACGATATGAAACCGAGCAGACTCCAGAAGCCGACGTAGGCGAGGTCAGCTGGGCGCAAAACCACCCCAGCAGCGGCATAGATGTGCAGAGTACCCGGCCCAAAAGCTTAACTACGACCGAGGGCGTGACCCCTCAAATGGGGCACTTGTTGGCCTATTTGACCGAGGTTTTACAGCATGGAAAAAGCCCCCACGTGGCAGGCATTTTGGCCAGTTTGGGGGCCAGTTCTGTGGCGTACCACAGTGACATAAACGGATTTGACGGTGCCCACCAAACCGCCAGCCGCACACTGAAACAGCAAACCGGCGCGAGCGAGGTGACCCAACTTGGGTTTTTTGACATCCTGCAAATGCCGTCAGAAAGCCCAATCAGCGGCTTTGCACGCAGCGTGACCAGCACAGAGGGCCTGACCACGCTGACGAGCCTACCGCATTTACGCGGCTACCAGAGCGAAAATACGGCAGTTTTCACCACCGAAAGTGGCGCAAAACCCGCCGACGAAACTGACGTGCTGCTGACCCGATTTGCGGCTGACACTGTGCTGAGCGCAGTCCCAGAGCGGCACAAAGTGAACTTGTTTGACGCAACAAATGAAGCCGACGGATTTACGAAATGGGGAAAAACCCGCACCACAACTGGCGATTGGCGATGGCACCTGCGCCACCTGAATGTGACCAACTGGGCGTGGGACGGCGACCACGGAGCGGGCGCGGTGTACTCATATGCGCCGCGGCGGTTGAACCTGCCAACTGGCGCAGACCCCATGAATATGGGCAAAACGATAATATCGACCACAGATTTTGCTGATCGCCAAACTGACTTTTTCACGGCGCACGACCCAGAGCGGCTCGAGGTGCAGTTTGCCCCCAGCAACGCATACGACGCACTGCCATTCATCCGTGGCGAAATCGCGCGGGGTGACACCAAATTTTGGAAAGTGGTGACCAGTGAATTTATTGATATAGAACCGCTTAACGCGTATTCCTTTGGCCTGACAATGAGCGGCCACCGAGTCAATAAATTGCATGGAAAGGTGAAGTATTTTGACGCCAGTGGAAACGAGCTGACGGTGAGCTATGTGAGTGCGCCGCAGCGGGTCGAGTCGTTTGACTTTGTGCGGTTCAGCGGCACGTTCATTACCCCGCCCGAAACCGCCAAAATGCAGCTGCAGCTGTGGTCGCACCAGCGCCCAGACGAGAAACTCTTTTGGTGGGTGCACGACCTGCAGGTGGTTGATTTGGCTGATTTTGTGACACCCAATGTGCTGACCACGCAGCACACGGTGGCAGATGCAGGGGCGCATGAAATATACATTCGGTCATGGCACGGAACCGCTGCAGGAGCGGTAAAAGTGCGCATCGATGGCAATGAGTGGACGACTAATCAAGCTACGCCAAACATCCACCGGTGGGGCTGGGTGCGCCTTGGAACGGCTGATTTGGAGTTTGGAGTAAATGCCGTCGAAGTCGAGAACATGGGCGGTTTTAATGCGGTCAGCCAAATTGCGATTGTGCCAGTAATAGAGCACGAAAGTGCCACCAGAAAAGCAGAAAAAGTGCACGAACAAACGCGCCAACTGACTATTCTTGAGGCAGAAAATGACATGGTAAAAAGTGGAAATATTCAGTCGAAACTGAGTGATATCAGACTAAGTGGGGGGCGCGGTGTGCGACTTCGAAATGGCCATCTGGCAGGGGCTTTTGACGTGTTAGAGGCAGGGCAGTATCAAATAGAAATCAGAACGGAAACGGGCAAAAATGACGTAGTTGACAAAGAAATAACTCTGCGGGCACATGACGAAATGGGGCATAAAATAGCGGAAAAACAGGTTGTGCTGTCAGCTGAAAACACTGCAACGAAGTACGTTTCAACTGGTCTGTGGGACCTGCCGCAGGGGAAAATACAGCTGGTGGCGGACGTGAAAAGCACCCGCCAAAACCGCATGGAAACAGCCGACCTGCACCCGTTTGAGTATGACGCAGAGTGGCGCGAGCGCGATGTGTATCTCGACACGCTGGGCGACACCGAGCGCAATATCGACTGCTGCGATTGTGTCGACTTGGGGGATGGTTTTTTGCGGGTGCAGCATAGCCCAAATGAGCCAGAGGCACGACTCGGAATAACATCGGGGTGCAGCTGTTGGTGGGTCATAACGGCATCAAACGTGACACCAGTTGAGGCCGAAAAAGAGCACTGGATTTCATTTGACGCGCGGGCACAATTTGCCCGAAAAAACCACTACAAAATCATCTTTCTCGACAAGGAAAAAGTCTTCCTCGACTACCACATTTTAAAGGACACCCCAAGCACAGAAACATACGACTGGACGCACATTGAGCGGATTATTACCCCGCCCGAGCACACCGCGTTTGTGCAGTTTCAGGTGTGGTCGCGGCAAAACCGATTTACCGCCAGCCAGATGAACATCAAAAATCTTGATTTTGTGCCACTGAGCGACCTGACGCTGGTTGATGCTATTAGCATAACAGAGGGCGAAAAACAGCTCTGGAACAGTGACGAGGCAATTCCAAGTGGCCAATTTCGGTCGGTTGGGCTGCACTCATATGAGGTCGTTGTACCCCCAAGTGACAAGCAGCAAGTAATCCGCCTAAGCGAGAGCGCCAGCCCGCTGTGGCAAATGAAAAATGCAGACAGCGTGCGAATGAAACAAAACCCTCACATGGGCAATATGAGTGCATGGCGAGTGCCAGCACAAATGACTGAAAGTCGCTACAAAATTGGGCTGCGGGTGGTGCCGCACTGGCGCACTGGGTGGATTATTTCGGGTCTGACATGGTTTTTGTCGGGAGCAATCTGGTGGTTGCTCCGGCCACGAAAGCGCAAGCACCAGCCACAAAAACCATCTGTGACACCGCCAACCCCGCCCACCACGTGACCCCCGCCCACACGCACACAGCCGCCACCGCGATGAAATCGGCCGCATGGTCGTGCCGCGCCCACCGCGCGTGCAGCCCAAAACTGAGCCATAGCAACGCGCCGGAAAGCCCTACCAGAGCGGGCATATACGCCGCGCCAGGTGCATAATCTGCGCTAAAAAGGAACGTAATAATCTGGATTGGAAACGCCAAAAGCACCGCCGCCCCACAGGCAAAACCAAACCACGCGAAATGGACTATCGCCTTTCGCGCTGCACCGGCAGCCGCTCCCGTATACCACAGCGTGACCGCCAAACTACCCAGCATATAGAGCAACCCAGCCACTTTCGCAGTTGCGTTATATTCGCCGGAAGCCTCTGGTAGAGTAGCAGACACGTATGGGACGTCTAGCGCCATAAACCCAATGAGCCCAAGCTGCGCTAGCGCAACCGAAAGAATGGGATATACAGGAGTCCACTGCCAGAGCGGGTTAACCCATCCAAATGGCAAACTCAGCACGCTCGCCCCCAGCAGCGCCCACACCGCGCCGTCAAACCCAAAGTGCGAGAAAGCTATCCACAGAGCAACTTTTCCGCCCGCATCAGCCAGCATAGACGCACTCAGCCAGCCCCACTTTTCCTCGCCTTGCAGGCGACCGCGATGCACTGCCTCGACCAACATGACAGCCAACGCAATCGCAAACGCAAGCGCCCAACGGCCATTTGGCAGGTTGAGCCACGGGGCATAAAACTGATGAAGTACAATTGCAATTACCCCCAGCGCAATTCCTAAAATCCACCCCCACGCTGCAAAACCGCGCGCCGAATCCCCTTTTGCAACTGCACGCGCGGTCGTGGTTTGTAGCCCAATAGCAAAAACAGCTGTGACCATAAACAGCCCAAAAAGGGCTCCTAGGGCTCCATAGTCTGCATTTGACAAGCCACGCGCAGTCATCAGGTGAAACAAATAATTAAGCCCATTAACCGCCACGCCAGCCACCACAAAAATGCTTTTTTTCATGCATGCAGAATAGGCAAAATGAACCAAACGTGAAGCAGAAACCTTGCATTTTTTCATGTGGTTTTTATCATTTTCCTATGATACTTATGCTCAGTTGGCGAGATATTTCATGTCCGAAAGCCGGTGGAGCGGAGGTCTATACGCACGCGGTACTATCGCGTTTGGCCAGTATTGGAGAGGAGATAGTGCACATTAGCCCGCTGTTTAACGGGTGTAAATCTGACGAGTACATCGACGGCATCCAGTACCTCCGCATGGGAAATATATTCAGCGTAATATGGTATGCGCGAAAGTGGATAATCGCACACCGAAAGCGAATTAAACTGGTCATTGACCAAAGTAACACATATCAGTTTTTCACCCCTTTGTGGCTGCAAAAAGGCATCCCCAGTTGCCTTTTCATCCACCAGCTGACTCGCGAAATCTGGTTTCAACAAGTGCGTTTTCCGCTGTCTTTCATTGGTTTTTTGGCTGAGCCGATCATGATCTGGATGCACAAAAACAGACCCGCGCTGACCGTTTCTGACAGCACAAAACGCGGGCTAATCAGCTTTGGGCACAACCCAAAACGCATTTTTGTCATGCCCGAGGGAATTGATTTTACCCCATGGGAAAGGGAAAAAATGCCGCAAAAGCCGCTTGATTTGCAGTTGATTTATGTCGGGCGCTATTCGAAATATAAGGGAGTAGATGACGCGGTTGAAGCCGTGAAGATCCTTTCTGAAAGAGGCATAAACGCCACGCTGCATTTGGTTGGAAGGTGCCCAGAGGCGTATATGAAAAAACTCAAAAAAGCCGGTATTGGGCAGAAGCTACTCTGGCACGGATTTGTCAGCGATGCCAAAAAATTACGCCTGATGTCAGAGAGCCATATACTGGTTTTTCCCAGTCAGAGAGAGGGCTGGGGGCTAACCGTGACCGAGGCAAACGCGGTTGGCACCGTCGCTGTGGGGTACCCCAGCCCCGGCCTGGTCGACAGCATTTGGCATGGGCAAACCGGAATAATCGCCAAAACCCGCTCTGCAAAAGGCCTCGCGGATGCAATAGAAACACTTTGGGCTCAACCAAAAAAACGAAAACAGATGGAAAAAGCGGCACACGAATGGGCACAAAAGCTGACGTGGGATGCCGCTGCAAACGCGTGGAAGCAGCTTCTACAGGGGCAATCTGGGATTATTCAAACACAACAAAATGAAAGACATCGTGCTCCGCTCCAGCCTCTGCCCGAACCGTGTTCGCACCCGCAGAAAGTTGATAGGTAAAGGATTTTCCGTGATTTTGATAGACTCCATTCACTATCCAGTCAACCGCAATGTGACTACTAAAAAGTGCTGTTTTGCTTTTACTCAAGCGGTATTCTCGATGATAAGCATCTTCGTTGATCAGTCGAGTTTGCTTGCTTGGTGTTGGAGATTTTAGTGTAACTCGACCCGCTTCCAGTTGCTCTATGACTGGTATTTCGTCATTTTTATGCATTCTTTTTCCGTGCAAAACATCCATCACAGTCGCCATTTGTGATGAATCAAAATCTCCTCGAAGCGCTATCAGCTGGCCATTTCGCCAGGCTATGAGCGCATTTTCGCTCCCAAAATCAGCCTCAAAAAGAGAGCAATCGCATTCTTTTTTAAAGAGCAAATCAGCCACCAAAACCGCTGCATGACTGGGCAAACTGACTCCGTGGCGCTGGCTGGTCAAATGGTTTTCATTCGGTGCACCAGCCAATGAATCACAGTGAACTGACCAACAAAGCTGCCCCCAAATGCCTGAGCGCGCAATCGTCGCATACGCCTGCACGACTGCCTTCCAGGTGGTTTTGCCTTTGTTGTGCGTGTGCGAATTTGGGCTCGGCGGAGTAACATGCGCCGATCGCAGGCCAATCCTCCGAAGCCGCTCTGACAGTACCTTTTTGCCCATAAACCGTGCAATGCGAATGGGCACAATTAGGTCATTTTCCTTCAGCGCATCAGCTACGACTTGAACCGAATCACCCGTCAAATACCGCTCTGGAAGTGGCACAAACGACCATCCAGCATAGCCAATTCCGTGCTGCGGAAGGTTCTTGACTAGCGTATCTGGGGCAACCCCAGAGGCAAAACCAAACCCATAGATAAGCGGAAAAATCCACTTTCGAGGCTCAGTTTTTAGTTCACTCAGCGGGTTCACGTGCACTCGCACACGGCCACTCACGATATCAATTGCCATTATTTCTGATTGTGGAAAAAGCTCTAAAAGCGCATCTGAAAGGGGCTTTTCCTGATTTGTGAACACATGGGTCCGTGGATTATTTGGGGAAGAAAAAAGCGCAAGGCGCGGCTCATTTTCGCAGTTGATTTTGGTTTCGCTCATCACACTTCCATCTGCCCAGTGGGTCACCAAATACTGCTCGCAAGTCGCATCTGCACGCACATAAAACAGACCAATCGAAGCTATCAAAAGAGCCCCCAAAGGCCAATAAAACCACTTCATTGTGCGGGTTCCAAAACGCGCTCGTGGTTCTTATTTATGCCCTTTATCCGCAATTTGACCACCTCCCACATCATCCGCCCAATGCGCCGCACCGTGACCGACGACCTTGACTCGAGCATATTTATATCCACCGGAAGCTCCAAAATGCTATAACCCATGTGGCTTGCCGCCCACAGCAGCTCGAGGTCAAAACTCATTGACTGGCTGCGCAAAAGCGGAAAAATCTGCTGTGCGAGGTCATGTGTAAAGAGCTTCAGGCCAACCTGTGTATCTGCCACTTGTATTCCAAAAAGCCCGTAGGTAAGTCGTTTCCAGCCCCAGCTAAAGATCCGTCGCTTCAGGCTTCGGCTCACATTTGACTGGCTGTGCTGCTTGCTCGCGACGACCAGGTCAATTCCGTTTATGGCGCACCCTAAGTAGGGTAAGAGCTGCTGCGGGTCGATTTCGCCATCGGCATCAATGAACGCCACAAACTGCCCCTCCGACCGCAAAACGCCCGTTCGCACGGCCGCGCCTTTGCCGGCATTCTGCGCATTGCAAATGGCCGTAACCCGCTGATCAAGTGCCGCCAGAGACTGCAGCACAACCGCTGTCTGGTCTGGACTGCCATCGTCTACAGCGATGACTTCATAGTGCGGAGCAATCGGTTTCAGCGCTCTGTGAACGGCTTGAACCGTTTTTTCGACAGTCGCAGATTCATTATAGCACGGCAAAACTACACTGAGTAAAATATTTGGGGACGGGGTTTTTGTTTGCATCAGTGCATTATACGTCCATTTTTTGCCCTCGTGGAGTACCCGATTTCATCGTCATTTTGGTTTGACAGGCCGACACCATTCCCTATAAATGATATAATTATTATCCATTCTATGCGATATTTCTTGCTCACTCTCACACTTGTTTTGACCGCTTGCGGCAGCCATAAATCAGACAATCAACCAACCCAAAAAGACCCGATCACCATCGGCGCAATTGTGCCCCTGACCGGCGGCGCCACGACCTACGGATTTCCAATTCAAAAAGCCCTAAACCTGCGCGTAGAGCAGGTCAACGCAGCTGGAGGAATTAATGGGCGGATGCTCGAAATTGAGTGGGAAGACGGAAAATGTAACGGGGCTGATGCCGCTCTGGCCGCGGAAAAACTCATCAACGCGGATGGCGTTGAGGTGATCATCGGGGGCGTGTGCAGCGGCGAAACGCTGGGCGCGGCGCCCATCGCCGAGGCCGCCAAAGTAGTGCTAATTACGCCCATCAGCAAAAGCCCGGCCATAGCCGACGCGGGCGACTTCGTATTTCGGCTCAACGTAAACTCAAAAACGTTTGGAAGCGTTGGTGGAGGAGGTTTTAGCGATTTATTTGAAAGTATTTCAAGCGTGACACAGCAGACAGATTTTGCGATCGGAACCGAGCAGGGGCTGCAAAATGAGTTTTTGGGTGCGTTTAAAAGCAACCAATTTCCGAGTGAGACAAGTGACTTCCGGCCTTTGCTAGAGGGGGCTAAATCCCAGTCGCCTGACGCACTTTTGGTGGCCGTTCAGACGCTCGACAAAGCCGACGCGATTTGGCTAGCGCTTGGGCAAATGGACTGGACGCCGACGCTGATTGTGAATGAGCTGATAGCCGGTTCACCCGCCCAGACAGAGGCACTAGCAGATTACAAAGGAGACGTGTGGAGCGTGCTGCACGTGCCGCCAGCCAACCCAGAGCGCGACGCGTTTGTGGCCGGATATGAAGCAGAATATGGCGAAAAAGCTAGCTATGGCGACGCCATGACCTTTGCCGTTGACGCGATCGACTTGGTCGGTTCGGCGCTGTTTGACGCTGAAAATGGAACAGAAATAAAAGATATTTTAGCAACCACAAGAGACTATAATGGATTTGCCGGAACGTACTCATTTGACGCAAACGGCGAGGCGACCATAACCCCAGTTGTGGTGCAACTGGTCGATGGCGTGTTTACGCCTGTGACGGAGTAAGAAGCGCGTAAAGCCCGCCCGCCAGCAGCAATGTTGGCAGGCTGGCACCGAGGCCAAAATTAGTCAAAATGAAGTAAAGCGCCATGCCCACCCCCCACGAGATAAATGCCGGAATGGGGCTGGGAGACTCGCGTTTTAGGATATAGAAATGGGTGAGTAGCACCCCAAACAGCGGCAGCAGCACCGCGCCAATCGCCAGTAAAAAGTGGTCGTAGCCAAACAAATCGCCGCCCAGCAGCGCCGCCATGACCGTACCAAGCAGCCCGATTATCAGACTCCCAGTAACCTCAGAGACCTGTGGCACCACCGAACGCAGGCTGACCGCGCCGCTATAGACATCAAGAAATGTGGTGGTAATAGTCGAGAAAACCGCTATCAGCAGCACCGGCGCGATGACCCCAAGCCCCAAGAAAAGCTCGATGAAACCGCTGACCGCACTGTATGCCGGAATGGCGTATCCTCCCTGTAGGAGCGTAACCGCGAGCCCCAGCGCAAAAAAGAAGCAGCTGGTCA
The DNA here is from genome assembly GCA_020629095.1 of Candidatus Altimarinota bacterium. GTDB lineage: Bacteria > Patescibacteriota > Gracilibacteria > UBA4473 > UBA4473 > JAHDDZ01. The sequence continues at coordinate 16,459 of JAHDDZ010000009.1, forward strand.
CAAAGTAGCCCGCCCAGCCCGCCGCGGCAGTGGGCCATTTTTTGTCAGAAAAGCGCGCGTAGTCGCCACAGAGCGGCATCCAGCTGATAACCAACCCCAGCACAATATCAAGCCCAGCCCACGCATTTGCCCCAGCCTGTGGGGCGATTTGGCTGATTTGCCCCAACACACCAGTCGCCAGCAACTGCCATGCGGCATAAGCCGAAAGCCCGAGCAGCAGCACAACTGAAACCCGTTGGGCATATTTCCAGAAGTCGGTTCGCACCAACGACCACAGCGTGGTAACCGCTCCAAACAGCAGCACGAGCAGCCAAAACGGCATTGTTATGTTCCAGTGGTCGAGCAACGGCGCCGCCGCAAATGCCCCCGTCAGCAGCATAATACCTGTCCAACCGATGAGTTGCAGCGTGTTTGCAATGCCCCCCAGCACGCTCCCCCAGCGGCCAAACGCCAGTTGCAGCGTTCCAACGCCGCTCATTTTGGTCTGGGTCGAAATCGCCCCCGCTGCAAAAATGAGCGTATTTCCGATAAGATGCCCGACCAAAATCAGCGCGATACCACTCCACCAGCCATGCGAGGCCAATGTGCCCCCCACCAGCAAATCAGCCAAACTGACCCCTGCGCCTGCCCACAGCAAAAAAAAGTCGGTTGGGCGCAGTTGAAATGATTTGGTCATGGTCGATTTTTTAGTCTAGCGGAGTATAGTAAAACCCGATGGATTTGCCAAAACTTTACGGAATAGTTAACAATAAAACCCACGCGCAGTGGCTGCTGGCGGGCGGGATTCGGATTATCCAATATCGAAATAAAACCCAAAATGATGCTAATTTTGCTGCTGAGGCAAAAGCTATTCAGGCGCTTTGCAAAGAGCACAACGCCATTTTTGTGGTGAATGATCGGGTCGAAATTGGTCTAGATTTAGGGGTGCACGGAGTGCATTTTGGGCAGAGTGACATGGGGCAGTTTATGGCTCCAGTAGCGCAAAAACTACACTCGAGCGGGATGATAATTGGGATCAGCGCACACACCGAACAGCAGGCCAAAACAGCCGAAAAGTGGGGCGCGAGCTATATCGGGGCGGGGGCAGTGTGGCCGACGCCCACCAAGCCAGATGCAAAAGTGATAGGCAAAACAGGCTTGAAAAGCATAATAAAATCGGTCAAAATACCAGTTTTTGCCATTGGGGGAATTTGTGTGAAAAACGCCAAAACGTGCCTTGATGTAGGAGCACATGGCGTGTGCTGCGTCAGCGCGGTGTGCAAAGAAAGTGCAGAATCGACCAGTTCTGCAATAACCGAGTTATATGCTATAATCAAAGCGTGATGGAGTTTCAGCTGATACAAAAACTCACCCAGAAGCCCCTCGGGCAAACCGCCCATATGGGGGGGGAAATTCACTTGGGCGTCGGAGACGACGCGGCGGTCATCGCCCTGGCAGACGGCATAGCGCAGGTGCTGGCCGTTGATAGCCTCATCGAGGGTGATCATTTTAATGCCGAGTGGAGCACACCTGAGCAGGTCGGCGCAAAGGCCGCGCACAGCAACCTGAGCGACATAGCCGCCATGGGAGCTCGGCCGGCATATGCGCTGGTGGCGCTGGTGCTGCGGGGTCAGCATGATGCCCAGTGGGCAGAGGCAATGCAGCAGAGCCTCGGCACAGAACTGGCCAAATGGGGCTGCCAAGTCATCGGCGGCGACACGACCCACGGGTCAATCCGCATGGTTTCAGTGACCATGGTGGGATATTCCAAAATGGAGAATATTCGCTATCGCAGCGGCGCAACGCCAGGTCAGGCCATTTGCGTGACTGGCACAGTTGGTGCCAGTGCAGCCGCATGGCATATGCTATCGAGCGGGCAAACTGCGCCTGCGTTTTGCCTGTCGCGGCACCTGAACCCGCGCTGTCGGCTAGACATCTCTGATGCCGTTTCCAGTGTGGCTTCCGCGATGATCGACGTGTCAGACGGGGTCGGTTCTGAGGTGCGGCACATCTGTAATCAAAGCAGCGTTGGGGCAGTTATAGACTATAAAAACGTGCCCCAAAACAATGAGATAATACACGTAGAAAAACAACTTCAGTTGGCACAAGGTGCTTGCGCTATGAGCGGCGGCGAGGATTTTGAGCTGCTGTTTACTGCTCCACAGGCGGCACTAGATGGCTTAACCGGAGTAGATTTTACGGTCATTGGGCGCACAACAGACGACCAAAACCAGCGCGATATGCGCCTGTCAAACGGGCAAATTGTGCCCATTCCGCATGGCTGGCAACACCTGACAGAGTAAGCGAAAAGAGGCTTTTCGGGCTACATCGCAAGGCGTACCAAAACAGGAAAAGAGAGAAAATGCATAAAAAGAGTTGCAAAAAGTGAAAATCTTTGCTATAATGGATTTGTAACCAGATGAGAACTGGCTACTGAAAAAGTTCTTTTACGGCTCAGGAAGTGGTTGCTTAAAAACAACTGTATGGTGGCAAAAAACCACCGGTCGCAAGTTTTCTCAGAAATGAAAGCGACCCAAAACAAACGCAAAACGGTGCGAAAACACAACACAAACAAAGAGCATTTGTGCCCGATTTGCCCGCCGAAAGGCATGGATTAAACCCCATAATAAAGACCCAACGCTCTCATGGTATTTATTGGCTTGGAGGAAAAACCAAGATAAAAAAGATGTTCATTGCACTATTATAGCGATGCACGCGCTTCCGTAACCGAACGAGATCATTATAAGGAAAATCCGTACTGCGCCTAAAAAACGCTTGCACGGGTTTTTCTTTTTATATATTCTATCGAAATCTTTTTCACCTTCGCATAAAAAAGCAACTGCAACACGAAAAATGTGCACCAGATAGATGGAAAGTCATATAGGAAATAATGAGTTCCTCTCATTATTCCATACGTGACATAAGCTAAACTCAACAAAAATGAAATGCCAAATGTATAAAAACAGAGCCAGTTGAGAAGTTTTTTCTGTTCTGTGTCTGGTTCTTTTGTGATCTGATAAATACCAATCGCGCACAGAACTAAATAAAATAAGACCCAAAACATGTGTGAAAAACCGCGAACCCAAAACTGATGGTTTTCAAAGCTAAAAACTGGAAGTGCAAAAATGGATAAAAGTGCGCATAAAAAAAGACCCATAAATAGTTTTTTATTCCAACTTTTACCTGTTAAAAACTCGCAGGCTTTTGACAAAAAATATGGTGCAGTAGTAGAAGTAGCCA
>JAHDDZ010000009.1:19687-21855 GCA_020629095.1 Candidatus Altimarinota bacterium
GTCCAAATTGAAATTGCTTCACTTATTTGATGTAATCCAATGGCAACAAAGATGAAAATATAAGCATTCCACGCACCTCGAATAGACTCATATGATTCATCTTTTCCAGCGACAAAAAGAGCCTCAGCACCGCATATGAGTGCCCCACCCACAATAGCTGAAACTGGCGCAGAGTAACACATCGAAATCTATAATAGCATAAAAGTCTCTCACACTGAATGTTTTTGTACAGTGGAGCCACCGGTGGGAGTTGAACCCACGACCCCATCCTTACCATGGATGTGCTCTACCCCTGAGCTACGGTGGCTGAAGCCGATTGACTCTTAAAGTACAATGCAGAGTACACATGGCGGAGAGAGAGGGATTCGAACCCTCGGTACCATTGCTGGTACACTCCCTTAGCAGGGGAGCCCATTCGGCCACTCTGGCACCTCTCCGTTACCCTATTCGCGTAATCCGCCCATTATCGAGTACGCGACACAATATACCACAACTGAAATGAGCCCGCCGAGTATAAGAAACTCGTGCACTCTGGTCAAATAAATTATAAGCGACATAACGCCAGTTGCTCCTATAGCGGCAAAAAGACGCCTTTTCGGGAACATATTTTTCCAGTTTTCGGTGATAAATAGTAGCTGAATGAGCACCAAAGCCTCGCACAAAACTGTGCTGACCGCCGCCGCGATGATGCCATATTTGGGTAAAAAGATGATATTCAAAATGGCGTTTAGCCCCAGTGCAATGGCGTTTATCGGCAGCAGTTTTGCGTACTCAGCGCGGGCAATCAGCCGCGTGCTGAGCGTCTGGTTTATGACAAAAAATGGCAGCGTAAACAGCAAAATACCCAGCATGACCTCGGCGCCAAATGGGGCAAATGCCGTGCTCAGGAAGTCGCTGTTTGACAGCAACAATACGATTTTTTCACGGTATAGCCAGCCCCCTGCCACCACCGGCAACGCCAAACTGAGCGACCAGCCAGTCGCCCAGCGCACGGGCTCGTGGTCGTTTTTTTCGTGGGCAGAAGCAGTCAACTTGGGCAAAAGCGCCTGCGCGAAAAAGACCCCGACGATGCGCAGATTCTCCAGCAGCGCCGCCGCAATGCCGTAAACCCCAGCGGCCGAGGTACCGCGGAGAATGCTGATGAGCACCATGTCAAGCCGCAAATAGAGCGTTTGCAGGATGAGTGCAATGCCGTATGGCAAGCTGGTTTTGAGCGTATTCTTGATCCAGTCAAAATCCCACAGCAGGCGGATTTTAACCAGTCGGCTGGCCGAAAAAGCCACCACCGCGCAAAACAGCAGGTTGGAGGCAACGCCAGCCCACAGCAGCTGATAAAACAAAGCCGAGTCAGCCGCGCCAGAGTGGGTCAAAAGCCACCACACGGCCCCCGCCAAAAAGAGTTTTCCAAGGAGGAAGCCGCCGCTAAATCCATAGATTTTCATGCGGCTTTGCAACACGCTGCTGAGCGTGCCGGCGGTGATAGTCAGCATCATCGACAGCCCCGTAATCCAGACTCCGGTGGCTATCCGCCCACGGTACTCTGGCACAAGTTGCGCCACGCCGCCTGCTAAAACCGTGACCCCCAAAACGAGCAAAAGCCGCACTGAAAGCACGTTCCCGATGATATGGTTGGACCGATCGCGCGTGCGGGTCATCTCGCGTACGGCAATGGTGTAGAGCCCCATGTCGGCAATGATGCCGAAGAATGCGAGATAATCGTATGCGACTTTATAGGCGCCATAAAACGCCTGCCCCTGCCCCGTTATCCACTTCGTGATCAGCAAGCTCAGCACCGCCCCACAGATCTTTGCGGCAGCCTGCGCGAGTGTGTTTGTTGTGACCTGGCGAGTTGATGGCATCTGCGCGGAGTATGCCCAAAATCGCTTGACAGAGCAAGCCGGATAAATAGTATCTGCGGGCGCTTGGGCATATATTTGCGCACAGACGTCGCCATCGTCTAGTGGTTAGGACGCCAGGTTTTCATCCTGGAAACAGGGGTTCGATTCCCCTTGGCGATGCCATCTGCAACTCCGTGAACTGACATATCCGCTTGCCTCGCTTCTGCGAATCAGGCTTTTTGATGCGCTGAAGCCCCATGGTTACGGCTTCGAGTCCGATTCCCTTTAACCTGAGAGAACAGGTGCGTTCTCCCGTTTTGTAATTTGTAT
>JAHDDZ010000064.1 GCA_020629095.1 Candidatus Altimarinota bacterium
GTTCGAACAACTGACACATCAGCCTCTTTTTGCGAGTGCGAAGAAGGAAGTGGATTCATGTGATAAGTATACCTTATATAAGCGAATAATCAAACATATATATTATACAAGATTTGACATACAAAAAGCAATACCAAAGTGGTACATTCCGCTTGCCAAGGGGCATAGGAGGTTCCTACAATCTATATGCATAATTCTTAACCCACTTTATTATGGCAATGTCTAAAGGAGACGTTATCGAAGCAGTAGCTAAATGCTGCGGCTGCACAAAAAAAATGGCTGGTGAAGCTGTTCAAGCAACACTAGACACAGTAACAAAAGAACTGTCAAAAGGCGGTACTGTTACACTTACAGGTTTTGGTACATTCAAAGTTAACCCACGTGCTGCACGAATGGGCGTTAACCCACAAAACCCAAGCCAAAAAATTAGCATTCCAGCTACTAAAGTTCCAAGTTTCAAAGCTGGTAAAAACCTAAAAGACGCAGTTAAGAAGTAGTTTTTCTCCTTCTTTTTGAGCCATAACGGCTCACGCTCGACCAGTAAAAAAGCCCCCTCGGGGGCTTTTTTACTGTGTGCTTTTTGCCAGGTTTAAAACTCTTGCACAATTACTTTCAGCTCTTCCATGAGTGTATCATATGTCGCTTTTTGCTCTTGCAGTGCAGCGATTGCCTTACGGTGCTCTTCCGCTTTTGTGCGGTGAAACTGCGTTTTCTCTTGATACTCCTTCATGAACGCGCGGATCTCTGCCATGGTTGATTTCAGCGACTGCACGTCAACCGGAGCTTTCGTTGTTTTTGGTGCTGTGTTTTGGTGGTTTGATTCCATTTTTGGTTGTGGTCTTGACTGCATATTTGGTTTCGTTTCTGGTCGCTTTTCAAACTTCTGCTTTTGCTTTTTCTGCCTTTTTTGTTGGTTATTGTGCTTTTGCTGTGGTGCGTTTTGGGCTTGCGTTTGCTTCTTTTTCATCTCAGCCAGCTCTATTGCCTCTGGTCGCGGCTCCATCTTTTCGGCCTTCGCTGGGGGCACAAAAGTGCCCTTGTCATTCGCTTCTTCGACTACTGCATTGGTCTTTTCGTGCACATCAGTTGTTGTGGTAAATGGGTTCAGCGACTCCTTTTTTGGGATAATTTCAACCACCTCTGGGTCATCTTTTTTTAGTCCATCAAATGGATTTGCCGCTGGTTTCTCAGCCTTCGGTTCTGGCTCTTTGTCTTTTGCAAGTGCCTTTTTGAGGATCGTCTCAGCCTTCCTTCCAAACGGATTTTCACCATCCATCGGCTCATGTAAGGTTTGCGGAACCACTGGTTTTTCTGGTGTTTTGTCCACTTTTGGGGCAGCTAGTTTTGTCTCTGGCGCACTGGCCACAACTGCTGGTGGAGCCACAAAAAGCGCCTCGAGCGCCTTTTTCCCACTCTCCGGCGAAGCTTCTGTTTCGGCTGGTTTAGTTTCTATTTTTGGCTCTGAGGTAGCTGCTTTCGCCTCTGTTTCAAGGGCTTTTTCTGGTTTGCTGGCAAATGGATTAATAGCCCCAAGGACTTCTTTTGTGGTACCGACAACGGCTTTTGCGCCGTCGCTAACCGCATCTGCCGCGTCAGAAACGACTTCTTTTGCCCCCTCGACCATGGGCGCCATCACGCCTTCGTCGGTGGTTGGGTCTGCTTTTTTGCCGCGCCCAAAGCTGAAAGTAAGATCTCGTTTTGTGTTTGTCATTTGACGTCTGATTACGTTCTCTTCATACTATACATGAAATTGCCACAAAATGCAAATGAAAACATTACGCGAAAGAGCGCAAGTCTATGCTGAAAGTGCCCTGTCAGAGCTACGCGAGTGCAGCAGCACGACACAAATAGAGGCATTTTATGCCAGTCATTTGGGCAAAAAAGGCCAGTTGAAGGCGCTGCGAAATGAGCTAAAAACACTGACCCCAGATGAAAAACGAGATGCTGGCGGCGCGTTGAGCGCCATGCAAAAAGAGCTCGAAAGCGCTTTTGCTGCCCAGCAAAAGGAGATCAAAAAGGCCACGCTCGACGCCCAGCTGGCCACCGAATGGCTGGATGTGACCCAACAAGTGCCGCGCAACACAGGCAGCATCCACCCGCTGAACATAGTCCAAAAGCAGGTCGAGGATGTTTTTATGCAGATGGGATATACCATCGCAGATGGCCCTGAAATCGAAACCGAATGGCACAATTTTGATGCGCTAAACGTGCCCCAGCACCACCCTGCGCGCGATATGCAAGACACATTTTGGGTCGGTCGAGACAGCCAAAATCCACTAGAAAACTATGTGCTGCGCACGCAAACTAGCAACGCGCAGATCCGTATGCTGAAAGAGCATGGCGCGCCCATGCGGATGATTTGCCCTGGGCGGGTGTTTCGAAATGAGGCGACAGATGCCACGCACGACAGCGTGTTTTATCAGGTTGAGGGGCTGGTGGTTGACCGTGGGATTAGCCTGAGTCACCTGAAAGGAACCGTCGAGGTGATGCTGCGTGAGCTGTTTAACGATGACACAAAAGTGCGGTTTCGGCCTGGGTTTTTCCCGTTTGTTGAGCCAGGGCTAGAGGTCGATATGTGGTGGGAATACACCGACAAAAAAGGTCAAAAGCAGGGCAAATGGCTTGAGTTTATGGGCGCTGGCATGGTGCACTCGCACGTGCTGGAGTCGTGTGGGTTGGACCCAAATGAAGTTAGCGGTTTTGCGTTTGGGTTTGGGCTGACGCGCCTGGTGATGATGCGATATGGCATCGAGGACATCCGGCACCTGTTTGGCACCAAACCGCGGTTTTTGCAGCAATTTGCATAAGCAAAAGACTGCGCCAAACGGAGCAGCCAGTAAAAGGATTTTTGGGGAGAAGAATGATTCCTACTCTGGAATAAGGCCCGTGTAAGTTACATCAATAGATTCAATTTTTGATAGTTGTATGGGTCTATAACCACTGCGTGAATACGGCATACACACTTCTGCATTAGGTTTTAATGCTTCAAAGTTTTTAAAGTTTGCAGTTTCACCGCTTTTTAGGTGCAATATGCAACTTGCACGGCTTTCGGGCTTTTTAGCTAGCTCCTTTCTAATTTCTTCTGCGTCTGTTATTTTTGACATCATTTCTGTTTTTCAGCCATGAATAAATAAAGTCCTTTACGCACTTGGGGCTGTTCCGTTGGCGTAAAAGAGCGACCCAGTCGGATCTTTTGAGGGGGCTTCTGCTTTCAGAATCCATCCCTACTATCTCTTTATATCTCCATATACATACTTTGTCAAACAAACAAAAAAGCCCCTTACGGGGCTCTTTGCGGCTCGCAGAGCCATGAAGCGAACTCATACGAGCAGTGTCAAACTAGTTCACCTGCATTACAACAGTAATGTCTCCGTTTGTTCCGAAGTCGTACAATCCGAATAGGATGTTGTCATTACCGGTTGGCGTACCAACTGTTGGGCCTGTGAAAGGCGTTGTTGGTGTGCCTACTGAGCCACCGGGACTCGTTGTTTGCGGAG
>JAHDDZ010000065.1 GCA_020629095.1 Candidatus Altimarinota bacterium
CAGCAAACCAATTACTTTTTCGAGGATAACATAGACTGCGGCATCTGCCTTTTCAACCCCATCGCGCGCCAGCAGAGCCCATCGCACGCCCTCGCCGCCAATGGCCCCCGGCAGGAAAAGACTCGTCCAGTGCATGACAAAATATTGGAGTAATACCGTCATGCGATGCAGTGGCAAAACGCCCTTTATAAGAGCCATAAATCGCTCGACTAGTGTCCAATATCGTACTGCCAGCATCAGCAAAATAGGCACAATATACCGCAAGTCCATTTGGGCGAAAATGCCCCATACGGCCGACCAGTCGATGCTCGTCACAAACCACCATAAAACCCCCGCCAGTACTCCCACTTTCAGCACCGTTCCGCGCCAACCACTAGTCACATATTTCGCCAAGGCAATGTGTTTTTGCATGGTGTATTTATACCGAAGTAGAAAAACAAGGCAACAGAAAAGAAGGATTGCAACCAATGCAATCCCCTCTTTTTACAGCTCTTTGGTCATAATAAAGTTAAACTCAACGTAGATACATAAATCAACTCTTAAGTGAATAATTCCGAGTGATTCAATCTCTTTTTCAAAAGGCGTTTTTGCCTCAATTGAATTTGCTAAATCTTGCTCAAAGTTATGATTTGGCATGTCATTAAGCGTGAAAAATATATATCCCTTTTCTGCCTTTTCTATGCCTATGATTTTTGAGATTTCTAAAACATCATGCATTTTTTTGCCATGATTTTTCTTGATGTAGTTCATTATTTGCTTTGCCGCTTCCTGACTTGTCATTGTAATTAGTATTGGTGACCGCCGCACCACAACTGGCACGCTGGCCACCAATACTCATCTCATAATCACTAACCGAGCTGTAAAAGAGCGGGGCAATTGCCCCTTTTTGGGCTTCGCAGCCATTCGGCTGTTTTGAGCTCCGCGTTGCTTCGAAAAGCAAAGCTAAAAGACAGAAACCACACTCTCTTTATACTCATGAAATAATCAATGTCAACCCTCCCCGTTGACAACAGGCCGCAGTTCCCTACTCTGTCACTGAAATGAAACTAACCCGCACCAGCACCGCAACGCGCCTCTTGCGAAGTGCCCAAACCGCTGACAGTCAGATGATGCCAAACGCGCAGTTTAGCGCATGGATGGGCCAAAAGCGAGCCGAAGTGGGCGTAACGGTTGAGCCGATTCCATTTAGCGAAATGGACAAATGGGGGTTTGACGACCATGGCAACCTGCGGCACGAAAGCGGTCGGTTTTTCAGCATAGAGGGGTTGGACGTGCGCACAGACTGGCACGGCGGCCAGTACTGGCAGCAGCCCATTATCAACCAGCCAGAGATCGGGTTTTTGGGGTTTATTGTGCAAGAACACGCGGGCGTGCTGCACTTTCTCTGCCAAGCAAAAGTCGAACCCGGAAACGACCCAGCCGTGCAACTCAGCCCCACGCTACAAGCAACACGCAGTAACTATACGCAGGTGCACGGCGGCAATGCGCCACTTTTCCTGGAGTATTTTACAGGAGAAAAGCCACGCACAGTTCTGCTTGACCAGCTGCAAAGTGAGCAAGGCGCACGGTTTTTGCGCAAGCGAAACCGAAATATAATCATCGAGGTAATAGAGAAGTTAACCCTGCCGCCACAGTTTTGCTGGCTGACGCTGGGGCAGCTAAAAGCACTGGGGCAAAAGGATAATGTGCTGAACATGGACTCGCGGACGGTCATCAGTAGTATTGATTTTCGCCACGGTGTGGAGGCAAAAACGCCCACTTCTGGCTTCGGACAGTTAGTGCTCAACAGCGCCACAGACACACAAAACGCGGTGCATTCTTTTAGTGAACTGACTCACTGGGTGACCCAAGCAAAGGCGCTGCACGACCTGCACCAAAACCCCATGCCACTTCGCGATGTGAGTGGCTGGTGCACAACCGACACAGCGATAGAGCACGAGTCTGGGCGCTACTTTCGGGTAAAGGCATTTCGAGCGCAAATCACCAACCGTGAGGTAATGAGCTGGACCCAGCCACTGGTCGAAAGCGCTCAGCATGGGCTGATAGCCTGCATTTGTAAGCCAATAAATGGAGTATTGCATTTTCTGATTCAGCGCAAAATGGAGGGTGGAAATCGGGACTTAATCGAGTTGACATCAACTGTTCACTGCCTGCCAGACAACTACGACTCGGGCACGCTGCCGTACCTGCGTGAAGTACAGCAATCCGCTCCTGAAGCGGCAATAATCGACACACACCAGAGCGAGGAAGGCGGGCGGTTTTACTTTGAGCAGAACCGAAATATGATAATAATGCTGCCAAAGGACGCCCAGCTGTCAACCCATGATGACTACAAATGGCTTACCCTAGGGCAAATCCTTGCATTTGCACAGCACGCAAATTACTGTACAATTCAGCTGAGAAGTCTTCTTTCATTGCTACCATATGCATAAATCCTCTATCACAATCGGCATTATGGGCTGCGCACAAATTGCAGAGCGGTCGGTCATTCCGGCCATTTTGGAGGTAGAAGAACTGCAGCTAGCGGGCGTTGCCAGCCGCGGCGAGGCGAAAGCAAAAGCCTTTTCAGAGCGGTTTAACACCACGGCGTATGTCGGTTATGACGCGCTGCTGGCGGACGAAAACATAGATGCGATTTATATGCCGCTGCCCACGGGGCTGCACGCCGAGTGGATACAAAAATGCCTAGCAGCCGGCAAACACGTGCTATGCGAAAAGAGTTTGACAAGCACATATGCCGAAGCCCAGCAGGTACTCAAAGCCGCTCATGAAGCGGGCAAACTCGTCCTCGAAGATTTTATGTTTGAGCACCACGCGCAGATGAAACTAATCAAAGAAATAGTGGCCAGTGGGCGCATTGGCGACCTGCGCTGCGTGCGCGCCAGCTTTGGATTTCCGCCATTTCCAGATGCTGATAATATTCGGTATCAATACGAACTGGGCGGCGGAGCGCTACTGGACGCCGGCGGCTACCCTACCAAAATTGCGCAATTGCTGCTGGGAAACGACCTACAGGTGGCAGGTGCCAGTTTGGCGTTTGACCCAGAAAAGGGCGTTGACATTTTCGGCAGTGCCCAGCTAAACAGCAAAAGCGGCGTTTCGGCGCAGCTCAGCTGGGGGTTTGATAATGCATACCGATGCGAAATAGAGCTGTGGGGCAGCAAAGCCACGCTTCTCACGACCCGCATTTTCACTGCAAAACCGGGGTTCGAACCCGAAATTATCATCAGTGCAAATGGCCAATCTGAAACCATAAAAGCCCCTGCTGACAACCATTTCAAAAACATTTTACGGCACTTTGCCACCACCATTCATTCGGGCGATTTTGCCCCAACCCACGCTGCGCTGCTCAGCCAGTCGCGGCTCCTTTCTGACATCAAAAACCATGCAACAACCTAAACCAACCTACGTCGTGCAACCCTCTGTAGCTCCCATTTCAGAGTTTGCAGAGCTACT
>JAHDDZ010000010.1 GCA_020629095.1 Candidatus Altimarinota bacterium
TATGTATAATTACGGAAGCCTTATTTTTAGCAAACTTTCTGATGGTGAACCAACTCGATTTGACCGCATTGGTGAACCAACACGAGTCGCCACGATTATTGATGATATAAAAGAAAAGATAATTCATGAGCGAAATTTTCAGCAAGACAGCGGGTTTAAAGACCTACTGCACCAAGTTGTCGGGCGCCACATGGACGGGGGTGGAACGCACCAGACGGCAGCCCCACCGCTGATGAATCGGTTGAGCCACAGTGCGCCACCGGAGGTTGATTCATATCGAACAAAGTGGTGGCATTTTATTCCTTGGTTTTTGAGGGGGAGGCCAGAGCCTGAGCAAGAAGTAATAGAAGAGGGCGATGTAATTATTCAAGATGCCCAACATAATGGAGCTGTTGTGCATCATCATTACTATAGTGATCAGCCAAGGCATGGTGGACAAAAAGCCCCATCACAAGCAGAAATAAGTGATGTGGAGATAACCCAAAATAACCGGTCAAATGCTCTTTTTGAGACGCACAAAATAGATGATGACGACTTTCTTTGACCCGCCACAATAGCTCGCTATAATGGCATCCGACTATGCAATTTGAAGTACAGAAAATCACACCAGCCCCAGAGGCTAAAAGAATAGAAAAACCCACAAATGAAGCGCCAGCAGAGCGTGGTGGAATTATTGGTTTTTTTGGCCTGTGGCGGTTTGTGCTGATTCTGTCTTTACTCTTTATTGGGGCTGGTCTAGCGGCAGCAGCGCAAATACTAGACAGACCCGTGCAACAGATTATTACTCCAAACTTCCTAAGCCCGCTTAACCAAGATGCCGAGGGGAATACGAATATTCTTTTGTTGGGAGTCGCTGGAGCAACAGAAGAGGGGGGATATCTGACAGATAGCATCATCCTCATGTCTATTGACTCTTCTGCGCCGACTGTCTCTATGGTTTCGATTCCACGAGACACATGGGTAAATAGCTATGATGGCGCCCGAAAAATCAACCGAGTATATGCCGATGCCCGCTCGATTTATGGAGCAGAGCGCGGTATGGAAATAGCTAAATCAGCAGTGGAAGACTTCACTGGGGTTGATGTGCACTATGGAGTCATAATGGACTTTCGCCTCTTCACAGAGGCCATAGATGCCCTTGGCGGAGTTGAAATATTTGTACCAAAGACAATCGATGACCCATACTATCCGGCGGCTAATTATGCCTATCAGCGGTTTTATGTACGAGAGGGATTGCAGACTATGAGTGGAAAAACAGCACTGAAGTATGCACGAAGCAGACAAACGTCATCAGATTATGCCCGTGCACAGCGACAGCAAGATTTGCTTTTGGCCATAAAAAACACAGCTGCAGACAAAAATGTGCTGACAGACACCGCTTTTTTAACCGACATGTGGGAGCTGTACCAGAAGCGGGTTGAGACAGATATGGGACTTACGCAGCTTATGCGCATGGCAAAAATTGGAAAGGCAATTACGTCACAAGAAATATATCATGCAGTGCTGTCAGATGACCCAAATGCAAAGGGAGGGATTTTGATTCCAGGGGATAAAAGTAGTTACGGTGGGCAGTTTGTGCTGCTGCCAGAAACAAAAAAAGAGGTTTATAATTTCTTTGATTTAGCGCTTTACAACACATCTGTTTTGCTTGACCCCGTAACCATCGAGGTGCTCAACGCCGGGGCAAAAGAGGGATCAGCTGGGGAGATCGCCCAGCAGTTGCGGCATTTGGGGTTTCAAGTAGTAAACGTCTCTAACTATAAAAAAGGAAAAGAGGACTTGGTTGGAAACTACATCCAGCGTACCAGCACCAGCACGTCAGATGCGGCATTTGATTATATCTCAAAGCTATATAAAGCTCGCACACTATCAGACGATGACTCTCTTGAAAATGAGGCCGACATTCGCCTGTTGATTGGCCAATAGACTTTTGCGGCTTGCGCCCGATTGGTTTATACTTTGCATGAATGGTTCACTTTCTCTATGCGACAACTGGCGGCAACACAAAAATGGTTTGCGAATGGGCGGCCGATGCCTTAATAATTGCGGGCATTTCAGCTACTTTGCATCGAGTTGAAAGTGAAAATCCGGCTGCCTTTTTTGGTGATTTGCCTCAAGGTGACATCCTGGTTTTGGCATCTCCAACCTATGGTCATGGGCAGCTAGAGCCGCTGGCTGTAAGGTTTTATGGGAAGGCACGCAGAGTCGATTTGACTGGCAGAAGGTGCGCCGTCATTGGGCTAGGGCATGATAAATATGATGATGATTATAATGTGGAAAGTGCCGCTATATTAACTGATTTTGTTGATTCGCATGGCGGTGAGATGATTTTAGAGCCGTTGAAGATAAACCGGAACCCGGTGCCACAACTGAAAGAAAAAGTGACAAAATGGGCGAATGAATTAACCACAAAAATATGAAACGCACGCGGATTATGATTGTCGGCGAAAGTGGTTCTGGGTTGCTTTCTGTGGGAGAAATTGTGGCAAAAGCGCTCAAAGCTTCAGGATATTTTTTAACGTCTGACCGAGAGTTCCCGAGCCTCATTAAAGGCGGGCAGAGTAAGTTCACGATTAATTATGACGATGAGCCGATTTATGCGCTGAGCGAGCAAGCTGACGTGCTGGTGGCGATGGATAAAAAGAGCCTAAAAAAGTATCAGTACCATCTGGTTGATGGGGGCGTTTTGGTGCACGGATATGAACGGATTGCGGGAATTCAAAAAGAGCTAGACGCAGCCACAGAGCGGGGTTGCATGGTTGTGCACCAGATGGCACGCGAGACGGCATATGAGTTTGGGGGTAATGAATTAATGTCGAACATGGTCATGGTGGGCATGCTCTGGAAGGTTCTTGGGCTGCCATATGAAGCGGTTGCCGAGGAGGTCAAAGAGCGATTTGCGAGCAAGCCAAAAATTCTTGCGATTGACTTACTGGTGCTGCAGGCGGCATTTGATCGGGCAGTTTCGATCTTCAAACCACCAAAACCAAGTGGTGCTGATACTGGCATTTACCTCGACGGGGCCCAGGCAATTGCACTTGGGGCTGTGCACGCCGGCGTTCGGCTCTATGTCGGATATCCAATGAGCCCCAGTACGGGAATTTTAAAGCACATAGCAAATATGGCAGATGAGTACGGCATTGCCTTTAAGCAAGCCGAAGATGAGATCACCGCAGCACAGATGAGCCTCGGGGCGATGTATGCAGGAACCCGGTCGATTACCGCCACAAGCGGTGGGGGGTTTGACTTGATGACTGAAACCGTGAGCCTGAGCGGAATAACCGAAACGCCGTTTGTGTGCGTCATTGCGCAGCGGCCTGGACCCGGAACTGGCCTGCCAACGTGGACAGCGCAGGGAGACCTGCAGCTGGCGCTTCGCGCAGGGCACGGCGAGTTTGCCCGGATTGTGCTGGGGGCATCTGGCGCAGCGGATAGTTTTACGTCTATTCAGCATGCGCTTAATTGGGCAGAGCAATTTCAGGTGCCGGTGCTGCTGCTGACGGACAAATGCGTGCAGGAACAAAAAACGACCGTGCCGCCTTTTGCGCAAAGGGAAATAGAAATTAAACGAGGGCTGGTGACAGGCGCGGAACTAGAAAAATTGCAGCCGAGTGACCGATTTCAGATAACCGAAAGTGGTATCAGCCGGCGCTGGGTGCCGACTGAAAGTGCTGCATATTACTATGCCAATGGCGATGAGCATGACGAAAAAGGCAACCTGACCGAAGATGCTGACCCATGCCAGGGGATGATCGCAAAGCGCGTGCGCAAGCTGAAAACCATCGCAGAAGCGCTGCCAGAACCACAGGTGCTTGGGCAGCCATCTGGCGCGGATATCAGTTTTGTCGGGTGGGGGCACACAAAGGGTATTCTGCAGGATATTATCCGCGAACAGGCCGCTGCTGGAGTGGTGGTAAATTACTTGCACTATGATGTTTTGTGGCCATTGAAAACTGAAAAATTAACCGAGTTTTTGGCAAAAAATGACAATGTGCACTTGGCTGAAACCAATGCAACAGGGCAACTGGGGCAGCTGCTAGCAGAGGCACAAAAGCCCGTTAAAAACCAGTTTTTGAAATGGAATGGGCGGCCATTTTTTGTGGAGGATTTTGAGAAATATATAGCGCAAAACACATGAACTGCAATCATTTAAAACCGCTTTCAGAAAAGGCTGAGGAGTATTCATCCCTCGAGACTGACCAGCTGATGACTTGGTGCGGTGGGTGCGGAAACTATGGTATCCAAAATGCAATTGCCCGTGCACTGACGCTGGAGGAAATTACGGTGCGGGATTATATTCATTGCTTTGACGTGGGGTGCAGTGGTAACGGCTCTGACAAGATAAATGCCAATACGATCCATGGGCTGCACGGGCGTGTTTTGCCACTGGCGGCTGGGGTTGCGCTGACTCGCCCTGACAAAAAAATAATCGCTGAGGCGGGGGACGGAGCGACTTTTAGTGAGGGAGTTGGGCACTTGGTGCACGCTGTGCGGAGTGATTATCCGGTGGTTTTTTTGCATCACAATAATCAAAATTATGCGCTGACAACTGGCCAGGCCAGCAGCCTGACGCCGCTTGGGCGGGTGCAGTCTGCGGCCCCAGATGGTGCATTTACGCCCCCACTCAACCATCTCGATATGATTTTGAGTCTGAACCCTAGCTTTGTTGCGCGGGGGTTTTCGGGTGACGTGAACCAGCTGACAGAGCTCATCCGTCAAGCGTTAAACCATAACGGATTTGCCTTTATTGACGTGCTGCAGGCGTGCCCAACTTATAATCGCACTTGCGGAAATGCGTGGTATTTGGAGCGGATTAAACGAGTTGAGGACTACGCGCCAGAGCATGACAAAGCTAGTCTAGAGGCAGCACGAAAGCTGATCGCAGTTGACCCAGACGAGGCACTGGTGACTGGGGTTCTTTATCAAAATCCGCGTGCAAATTATTATGAGCAAATGCCAATGCGCCAAGGCGTGACCACTCCATTGACCGAAGAGGTGCGGCATTATGACATCAGTGGGCACATAAATGCACTGCGATGAAGACGATTGTGCCGCTGCCAGTCAGTGATGCTGGGCAGCTGCGGGTGATGATTTCAGACCTGCCAGACACGGTAGACTTGGTTGAGTTGTGGCTTGACCAGTTGCACACACAGCCGAACTGGAAAGAGCTAGTAGCAGATTTGGCCCAGCAAAAGCCGCTTTTAGGGGTGTGCAAATCAGTCGACGCAGGGGGGAGCTTTGATAAAAGCGGGTACGAAAAACAACAGATCTATGGGCAGTTTTTAGCAGCTGGAGGAACCCTAATTGATATTGATTATATGCACGATTTGTCGCTTTGTAAGGCATTTTTGCCTGAGCAAATAATCCTGTCCTATCATAATTTTCATGCCGTTCCAAGTGACCTAAATGCTATTTGGAAGGCAATGAAAGAGACCCCAGCAGCCATGCGCAAGCTGGCGGTGACAGCCAAAAATGAACTCGAATTGGAGCACTTTATGGCATTTTTACGATCACAAAATGAGCCGATGATCGCTACCATAATGGGCAAAATGGGATCCGTTGGCCGTAGTCGAATAGCCTTGCAAGAACTGACGTGGGGGCAGTTTGTGGCCTATGACGAAGACCACAAAACCGCTATGGGACAGCCGGTGCTTTTCTGAAGTGTATGTGAAATAGGAGTCTATTTACAAGCTTATTTTTTGTTTTATAATGCGATGATTTAGTAACCCCCTAATATCAAATGCATTGGAGAAAAAGAATCGGTTTCGGCTTGGCGAGCGCATTGCTCGGGATGGGAATAAGTGCATCTGCATCAGCACAAAGCATGCAAATGGATACAACTGTAGTGGACATTAATGGCGGAGTGGTGGAGTTGGGCGACACACTGCGGTACCGAACAGCGCTGAGTAATGCTTCTGGAATGGCCCGGACAAATGCAAAAATGGTGCATAAAATAGCGCCAGGAACGCAGTTTGTAAGTGGAACCCTTACAAAAAACGCAGTTGCCCAGCCGGATAGTTTGCTGACTGGTTCAGCTGACGGAAAGTTATTTGAGATGACTGAAAGCAGTCTGTCTGACAGTATGACGCAGGTCATTGAGTATGAGGTGCAGGTCACGGACAGCCCACTCTATTTTGTTGATAATTCGGCAAAACCGCCGATTGTGTATCAGCTGAGTACGGCGACAGGAGAGGCAGAGTATATTGGGCGACTTGATGGGCACAAGGCCGTGTATGGCTTGGCGCTTACGGTTGATGGATATAGCCTGTATGGCGTAGACAGCAGCCAAGACGAGCTGGTGCGGTTTGATTTGCACACAAAAGAGACGACCACGGTCGGCAAAATTAATATGGGAAATGTGTCGGTTCCGTGTCTTGACTTTGATGCTAGTGGCACGCTGATTGCAGGCGATGGGGTCTCCAGCTCACTCATTGAAATTGATATAAATACTGGTCAGGGCACCCACAAAACTGATCTGGATTTGCCAATAAAGGGCGGTGACTGTGCCTTTGGGGCTGACGGAAATGTGTATTTTATGAGTAACACAAACAACGGAAAAGGTGCTCTGTGGGTGGTAAATGCCGCCACTGGTGAGTCAGCGGAGGTAGCAAATGTGAGTGACACCGAGTTCTTTACGGGCTTGGCACTCAGCGTTTCTGGGCAGCTGTTTGCCAGTGGAAATAATACAGATACGCTGTGGTCGATTGACCCAAACACCGGCGTCGGAACCGTAATTGGCACATTTGGTGTACCCCATGCAGGGGGTGATTTGGCCATGACAGCCAGCCAAAAACTGGCGGTGACCACCACGGTGAAGTACACCGATGATGAGGGCGAGGAGATTATAAATACGAACACAACGAACATAAACGGGAGTGCACCGCCGATTGGGACTGGTGCTGACATCGGTGATGACCCAGTCATAGAAGGAGAAATGTGCCCCATGGCAAGTGACGGCACGTGCGTGTTTGATGCAGATTTTGATACATTTGTGGCAGGATACCTTGATGATGTGCTGTTGCATCATTTTACACAAGTGGAGGAAACAGCTGGGCAACAAGTAAACGTGCGAAACCTAACCGGAGAGGCCCTCGTAGACTACTTAGAATCGGCTCAGGGGGTGATCATTACCAAGAGAAATGATGCCCGAACAGCTGCGGAAAATATGATCGCCCAGTGGAAAACAGACTACGCTGGCGTGATGCCTGGCTGCCCGCACATAAACCAGTTGCTGATGAACATCCGCGAATTGCTGGTGGACCACCAAGCATCTGCTGACGTAGTCATTATACAGATCGATGGCGGAGCCGCCATTGCGTGTAGCTTGGTTGCGCAAGACAGCACCATCCGATATGGCGACAAAATTGCGCTTGGGTGGGCAGGTGCCGGTGGCGTTACAGCCGCGGTCGAGCCATATGTTGGAGCCGTATCTCTCGATAGTGTAACACGTGTCACACCGCTCGAGGATACGGTTTTCACCTATTCGCTCTATGACGAAAACAGGAACGTAGTGGCGCAATGTCCATACACGGTCATCGTGCAGCCTGCCTGTGATATTGGGTCTTATGCCGAGAAGATACCGTTGGGTGGCAGCACGCGATTGCTGTGGAATGCAAACGGTTCAGACGTAGCCGAAATTGATAATGGCATTGGGGGCGTTTCGCTGCAAAGCAGTATGGAGGTGTACCCGACTGAAACGACGACTTATACTATGAGCATCTGGGAAAATGGAACGCAGCTGCGCACCTGCAGCCGCACGATAGAGGTCTATGACCCAGCCAGTTGCCCAGCCGAATAGGCTTAATTAGGTTGACTTTTGGGCTTCACTTCAGGCATACTGAGCTTCCTATGGTACAATCCGTAGGAAGCTCTTTTTGGGGGTGACCGGTCTTGACGAAGAGACTAGAAAGGTCATATCGGCGTTCACGGGATGTACATACTCCCGGCAGATCCGTATGTACAAACAATAAATGCAAAATACAACCTAAACCGCGTAGCGGCTGGGCTGAACCGAGCTTTGACTCCTCAACCCGTATTTGCCTAAACCGTGCTTGAGCATTTTGCTCGCACGTGCACTAGTGCAGTTGGTGCACTAATCTAGTGCCATTTCGCACCTTACTTTTCTCATCTGAGAAATGAGAAAAGGACACTTTTTCTCACCTCATGCAGCATTTCTGTTTTGGCTTTAGCCGCATGAAAATCAGCCAGAACTATGAACGTAGATGGTATGGGTTTTCCTCCTCGGACGTGGGTTCGATTCCCACCACCTCCACCATTCACAATTGTAGCTTTTTAGCTGTGGGGTTTGCGCGTTGCTTGCAATCTGCTATTTTTTTTCTATACTCAAGATATGAATAAAGGCGAAAAAAAGCTCGTGTATGCATTTGAAAAAGTGGGTTCTGTGCTAGCGGGAATCGTCTCTGTGGCGCTTATCGGCGCTGCTTGTTTGATGATTTATCATTCATTTTCTGAATTGCTGCTCAACGGTGATGTGAAGGTGGCAGTCCAAGATGGCCTCTTTGTTCTCATCTTGCTTGAGATGCTCACTATCATCCGGTCATATTTAAAATACCGGAGTGTGAATATTAGCCTTGTCATCAATGTCGGGTTTATCGCCACGCTCAAACAACTTGTATTTGAAATGGAGTCAATGACCCTTGAAATCGCCGCTGCGTTTGGGATGATAATTTTGACCTTGGCAGTTGCGTACTACATCGAAAGTCGCCACTTTGAAGCAAAAAAAGAGGAATAAAAAAAGCCCCCTATCGGGGCTTTCTCTATTGATTTTTACGGTGCTTAGTACACTTTTTCAATATCAATTCCGTCATAGAAAAAGTGCAAAATCTCCTCATAATCACTTCCACGCTCTGCCATTTTCAGGGTTGTGTAACCACTGAGCCCTACGCCGTGACCCGCTGCATTACAGCCATAATCATCTGGTAGTGACTGTGCTTTTGTATGCGGATAGCTGCTGCGCCATTTGTCGCTGCTCGCGCCGCCGCTACACGTATAGTACGGCCCAATAACAGGCACGTCGTTTACGGTAATCACTTCCCCTTCGGTCAGCTCAAGGATGCCAATTTGCTCATTGTGGTACTTTTCCCATTCATATCCGAGGTAGTACTGGCTGCTGGCTGGGTCGTCCTCGAGATCATATTGATCGGTTCCAAACTTTCGTTTTTCGGTTTGAGAGTATACCCATGCATAGCTTTGTGCCAGCACATGAATCGCCTTTCGCTTCTCGATTGGCGTACCGGTTGGCTCTTCACTAATGCCCCGCATATAAAGTCGGATTGGCAGTTGGTTCACCACCAAGATGCTTTCGCGGCCGCTCATGTGCACATTTATCCGCTGGCGGAACGTATTATAGCTGTGGCTTGGTCCGAGACCTCGGTCATAGTTTCGGATCTGCACGTGCCCATCTGGGTCTCTTGTAATAGCGCTCACGCTTGCGGCTTTGATTTCCGTGTCACCCACCACCACATTCAAGTACGTTGTGCCGCTTTCCTCGTCCCACAGCGGAATCACCTTTGCACTTTCATTTGCAGGGACTGTCGCAATGTGCCGTTCTCCGTCATAAATATCCATCTCACTTGAGCCAACCAGGTCGGCATATCGTTCATTGAAGAATGCCAGTTTAATCTTAATTTCTGGCTCTGTTGCCACCTGCATTATTGGGTTTATGCTACTAGCCATAAGGCTTGCAGCAGGAGTATTTTTTCGTTCAGATGTCAAAAGGAAGTCACGGTCTCCGCTGATCTGCACGCTAATATTTAGCGGCTTTTGTCGGTCACGAAAGGCCTCTGTTTGGTCGAGGAAGTCTTCTGTGATGGTCAAATCATAGAATCCATTTGATGTTGTTCGCACAAGATATTTTGCCCGAAATGCTCCACTCTCACCTGGTTCGATGTTTCCTGCCGCATAAAAATGAGTCATCAGCATTCCCTCCGGCGCGCCCTCCACCAGCATCTGTGCATCCGCTGGCCAGGTTGTTTTGGTATTATTTTTTACTCGCACTTCGATCGTGCCTTTTACCCCACGGCGCAGCAGCGGCGAGTCTTGTGCGCCAAACATGGTAATTGGCATTTCTCGCTTTTGACCCAGTTGTTGGGCATTTGCGCGCCCTTGAATCTTAGGAGCAATTGAGCTTTGCTGAAGGAAATCTCGTGCGGTGATCGGCGTTGCTCCTTCGCCCTGCAGCACTTGCATGATCTGCTCTGACCGATCTCTGATCTCTGGCAGCATTCGGTGCAAGTCCTCACCCGGACAGGCTGTTCCATATTGTCGACTGGCAATGTCTCGGTGCCCAGCGACACGGTGCACTTCTTTTCCAAAGTACGTACTAAGTTCACTCGGAGTAATATCAAACCGCAAAGCATGATCTGCAATCAACAGGCTGAGCACCTCCAGTTGTGCATCAGTTGGTTTGTCGACTCCCTGAAAATTTCCCATCAAACTAATCCCAATATTATTAAAATTTCGGTTTGCAACGTGCGTTCCAGACTTGGTTGGACCATCAGCGGAACCTTCAAAGATAAGTCCCTCTGGACTTACAATATAGTGGTACCCGATATCGCCCCAGCCTCGCGTATATGTATGGTATTGATAAATTGACCGCACCGTTGCATACGGGTCAAAGATCCGTGCGTGCGGGGTCACAGTGTGGTGCACAGTGATGCGCGGCAACTGGTTTTCACCATCAATCGAAAACAGCTCAGACTCGTCATCGAGCGGTTCTTGCGCATAAATATCATCCTCTGGCTGAATCAGTTTTGCACGCACTCGCGCAGAGCTGTTTTGCTCAATTTGACGGGTTCGCTCCCATACATCAAGCGTAGTTGACTCGTCACTATCAATGCCCCGCAACCATCGATTTCGGCTGATGAACTGTGGCCGTAGGCTCTGTTCAGCACTGCTAATAGAGTTGCTTTCTTCATATTCTGGCGCCGACTGTGGCGTAAAAAAGAAGTGCGCCTTGATTTCAGCGTTGTCACCAGACCGCACCAGCACAGTCGTTCGCGGCGTGTCATATGTCAGCATGTCTGTCATATCAACAATCGCCACCCCATGGCTGTGCGCCAGCGGGACCTTTTGCCATCCCCCTTGATCAGTTTCATAGCTCAACTCTGGCAATGGATTTCCGTCAGCTGTGAAAAGTGTCATGCTATTAAACGGCTGTTCAGCTATTAGTTCATTGAGGCCGATTTCAACAGCAAATGACTTGCTTTGAAAGACATCTGTCGACTCTGCAATTCCACTCCCTACTACTGCCCCAGCAACACATATACCCCCGATAATTCCCCATATATATTTTTGCATATTGATATTAGTTCAATCCGGTCATTGTACAATAAGTCGGGCAGCCGCGGCAAGCGCTTCATCTTGCTCTGTGTCATCAGATTGTGTTTCTATATCAATTTGTGGTTGCAGCGGAATTGCGCTTACCCACTGGCCAGAAGGCGTATACCACGCTGCGACCGTCAGTTTTAGCACCCCATTTTCGAGTGGAAGAAACTCCTGCATGGTGCCTTTTCCAAAACTAGACTGTCCCACAATCTGGGCTCCGGCACTGTCGCGCAGGGCCCCTGCAAGCATCTCAGAAGCACTTGCGCTGCCGTTGTCTTGTACTATCACGATTTTTCCAATATCAGACAGCTCACCTGTGCGGTTGCTGTTGATAACCTGTACCTCATTTGCATATCGCAGCGTGATGATAGAATCGCCTTCGCGCAAGAAAAACTCTGCTACGTCAATCGCAGACTGCACATATCCGCCGGGGTTTGATCGCAGGTCGATGATAATGCCGGTTGCATCTTCCTCTAAAATGGTTGAAATGAGCGCGCGCACGTCTGCTGCAGTTGTGGATATAAACTGGTGAATACCCAGAACTGGCACCCCATTTTCATAAGTCAGCGTAACGGCTGGTAGTTCTACGATGTCTCTTTGCACCTCGATGTCTATTGTCTCAGTGTTGCGCACCACGGTAAGTGTTACCCAGCTGCCACGCGGCCCACGGATGAGCTCCACCGCCTCAGTTGCGTTTTTACCAACAATTGACTCATCATCAACAGCAATAATAATATCTCCTGATTTAATTCCTGCGGTATATGCAGGGCTTTCGCGCAGGGGCGTGACAACCACTACGGTGTCGTTTCTATCGTCTATTTGTGCTCCAATGCCCGTAAAAGTTGCATTCAAATCTTGGATAGTGCTAGCGATTTCTCGCGCTGGAACAAAGGTGCTGTAGTCATCTCCCATTCCTTCTATCATCCCCTTGATTGCCCCCGCTCGCATGTCAGCCAGCACCTGCCCTTGTAGCCTGTGGGCAAACGCATATTCCTCACGAATTAGCATAAACGCCTCCTCGATTCCACTCGTAATAACACCGCTTGAGGTCGTTCGAGTTGCTCGTGGCTGTGCTGCTGGCCGCGTGGCAGAGTTTTGTAAGAAAGACTGCAGCACGTCGTTTGCGCTGGGCATTTGCTGCACGGCTTGAGTCTCTGGTTCGTTATACATTGGATATGCTCCAGACTGCGCCACAAGGGGCATAAACGAAAAAATAAGGGCTGAAATGTTCATGGTTATACGTTAAATTTAAAGTGGATTACATCCCCATCTTGCACAATATACTGCTTGCCCTCCATGCGTAGTTTGCCGGTTTCTTTGGCCTTTGCTTCGCTACCAGCCGCAATGTAGTCATCAAAACCAATCACATCAGCTTTAATGAACCCGCGTTCAAAATCAGTATGAATCGCCCCGGCGGCCTGTGGCGCGGTCGCCCCAACCGGAATCGTCCAGCTGCGGACTTCTGTCACGCCAGCCGTAAAGTAGTTTTGGAGCCCCAGCATACTAAATCCAGCACGGATGAGCGACACAAGCCCAGAGTTTTTCACTCCCAGCTCTGCCAAGAATTCTGCGGCCTCGGCGTCGTCGAGCGTGGCCAGCTCGGCTTCGACCACGGCGCAAATTGGCACAATGGGCGCGTCGCCTGCAACCTCACCCAGTGTCATACGAAACGCCTCTGGGTCAAAAATCGCATAGTCATCCTCGGCCACGTTTGCAATGATTAAAAAAGGCTTTGCAGTCAGCAGTTGCGCGCTTTTCCAAAGAGGTATTTCAGTCTCTTCAACTTCTATTGTGTTGGCCATTTTTTCAGCATCGAGTGCGGCCTTTGCGCGCTCCAACAGGCTCACAAGTGCTTTTGCCTCTTTGTCACCTGACTTGGCTTTTTTGGTTGCACGCTCGAGTTGCTTGGTTACGCTTTGCAGGTCAGCCAAAATGAGCTCGGTCATGATGGTTTGCAGGTCGTCAGAAGGGTTTATGACTGCATCAACATGGTGCACATTTTCGTCCTCAAACGCGCGCACCACGTGGCACAGCGCCTGGCATTCGCGGATGTGGCTCAGGAACTGGTTGCCCAGCCCTTCACCCTCAGACGCTCCGCGCACCAGCCCTGCGATGTCAACAAACTCAACCACAGAGTGCAAAATTCGCTCTGGGCTGACAATTTCCGCCAGCTGCCCCAGTCGCTCATCTGGCACATTTACGAGCCCCACATTTGGGTCAATTGTGCAAAATGGATAATTCGCTGCCTCGGCCTGAGCGCTCTTTGTAACCGCATTAAACAGCGTGCTTTTGCCTACATTTGGCAGTCCAACAATTCCTAGTTTTAGATTCATATTCGTACTTTACTGTCAGTATTCTAGGGATCACCCCACAGAACTGCAAACATTTTTTGCTCAATTCTTTTTTCTCTGTATACTGGAAATAAATGAAACTAATTGATTATCTGCATAATGCTGAAGTTGTGCATGAGGCGCAGCATATTATCTTAAACTTGGCACACGCCAGTAAAGATGTCTATGAGAGTCTGAAACAGCAGGCTATTATTTATAGTGAGGGGGTGAATTCGAGTGGGGAAATGCAGCTGAGCCATGATATTATTGCTGATGAGATCTATGCGAAGGCAATAGAGTCAAGCGGAATGGTGAGTTGTTACGTTAGTGAAGAGCGCGAAAATGAAGTGTGTTTTATTCAGAATACATCAGAGAAACTAATGGTGGCATATGACCCGATAGACGGCTCAAGCGTGGCTGGGGCGGGGCTTGCGGTGGGGGCTGCGTTTGGAATATATGCCGGAGTTGAGAGTTTACTGGAGGCAACGGGGAATGATTTGGTTTCTAGTTTTTATTTGCTTTTTGGTTCACGCATGGTGCTGGTCATAACGACTGGAGATGGCGTGCAGGTTTTTGGATATGATGAAAAAATACGCATATTTAACCAAGAGCAAACAAATGTGCGACTGGATGATGTTGTAAACACGTGCTCAATTGGTGCAATGCAGCACAGCCAGCAGGTTCCAGGATATGCTGATTTGATACTCCATTGGGTCACATCTGGTTATCATCTGCGATATTCGGGCAGCTTGACAGCTGATGCAAACGGGCTTCTTCGCTCTGGCGGCGGGGTTTTTGCATATCCTTATCCGAAACTGAGAGTTTTATATGAGTGCAATCCATTTGCGCACATTATCGAGCAAGCCGGCGGAGCCGCGCTTACGCTAGATGGAAAGCGCATTTTGGACCTAAAAGTGACTGCTCCAGATGATGCCGTGGGGATAATTATGGGAGATAAAAAGCAAGTAGAAACAGCCATTTCATATTTAAATAAATAGCATGAAACGACTCCTCTGCATTAGTTTTTTATTGGCCGGGTGCAGTCAATCGCCACTGGCAGAGCCAACAGAAGTGCCCATTCCACCCGCCATCATCGAGGTGGCACCAACATCAGAGGCTGTTGCTATTGCGCCAGACGCCCAGTGGCAGATTCCTATTTTGATGTTTCACCACATAGAGGACGTGCCAGCAGACCATCCCGACCAGGTGTTTTATGGGCTTTCGTTTGCGCCAGATTCCCTCGAGTCATTCCTCCAATATTTTACAGAAAAAGAAATAGAGACACTGACTTTTGGTGATCTGTCAGCCATCGAAACCGGAAAAAGAGGAATGCCAGAAAAGGCCGTTATGCTCACATTTGACGACGGCTACACAAATAATTTTAACATGGCGAGGCCCCTTTTAGAGCAATATAATATGAAGGGAAATTTTGGCATTATCAGCCAAAAAATAGGGGAAAGTGGGTTTTATATGAATGCAGAACAAGTACAAAAACTGGCAGAAACACAGCACATCTGTAGCCACACAGTGACGCACCCAAACCTGACAGAGTTGTCAGATAAGGCGTTGAAATTAGAGTTGGTAGACTCTCAAGCACAGCTGCAAGAACTGACTGGGCAAGATGTAAAATGCCTCATTTATCCAGCAGGGAGACACGATGATCGAGTCATAGAATCTGCTTTAGTCATGTATGACTGGGCAAGGACAACCCAAAATGGCAAATCATTTTCGCTTGAAAATAGGTTTGCCATGCCTACCGTGCGCATTTTTCCAAATACGGGTTTGGCCTCTCTTCGCATTTGGTTTCCATAAACATGCACAGATTAAACTCGGCACTGTGTTTAGATATGACAATCAGTAATGCTAAATGGCTGGACAAAACTTTTGCAGGTTGATTACCTGATAGACTTGCACAACGCGCTTTTGAAAACGTATAAAAAGACTGGTGAATATGCAGAGCGGCTAAAACTTGCAACTGCAGCAGATAGCGGTAAAATGCTTATGAACTTTGATTTGTAATTACTAGCCACAACGTATGTTAAACAGAAGAGGAATAAATGATCTAGCTGAAATACTAGACAACGCCAACAACAACCAAGGAAAAGAGGACACTGCGAACCTGAATGGAGAGTATGTGACACTTTCGACTGATAAGCTGAAAAATAAAAAGTGAGAATAATGCTAAAGGCAATGAGTGGATTTGCATTTTTGAATTGGAGGAAACTCTTGTGTTTTTTGGTTGTTTGTTCACTAGGGTGCACTTGCTTGCTCACAAATGCCCTTGCGCAAGAAAGCAAAAGCATACCACCCTGTCATGTAATTGCTATGGGATCGGATGATGAACCAGCAAAAGAAAACTGCTGTACTGATAAAATGGAGGCACGGAGAGAGGTCGCAAGGATTACTTTGCAGGATTTTCAGTTTGACAATACGGTCATTGTCGCACTGGCAGAACAGCCTTATTGGCAACTAACAGAAGCACTTGGGAAAGAACACACATTAGTTACAGTAGATAGGATAGCCCCTCCGTGGCATATAGATAGTTGGAATACTGTCCGATTGATTTTGTAGAAAAGAGAGAAAACAAACCTTTTTAATAATCCTAAACACAATGAAAAAACTACTGACTATTACCGCACTTTTACCGCTTGTCGCCATGGCAGAGATGGGTCACGATACGCATCACATGCATGAAACAGACAATGTGCATGTTATGCCAGAAATGATGGTTATGACACACGAAATGGTTATGCCGATGGAGCCAATGCCAATGATGACACCGCCGCCGTTGCCAATGGAGCTGGAAATGAAAGCACCAACTATGCCAGTAATGCCAATGCACGACATGCACATGATGATGCCAAGCGTGATGCCGAATATGCCGATCAGCACACAGCTATTTTTACAGGCAAACCACGACATGCATATGGGTATGAATATCGAATATACGGGCACACCTGATATTGATTTCCTCCGTGGAATGATACCCCACCACCAAGGCGCGGTCGATATGGCAAACATCGTGCTGGAACACGGGACAAATGGGAATGCAAAGAACCTTGCACGTCGTATCATAAACGCACAAGAACGAGAAATGCGGCTTATGCGCTTGTGGCTCAATCGAATTGAAACAAACCATGGTACGCATATTCATGAGAATGCACCGTCAACCGCTGAGTTTCAGATGCAAAACATGGTTATGCATGAAGATATGAATATCGAGTTTAGTGGGAATGCTGATATCGATTTTGTGCGTGGAATGATACCTCACCACCAAGGGGCAGTAGAAATGGCACAAACCGTTTTAGAATATGGAACTGATGCGAATGTGCGGCGGTTTGCGGCTGATGTTATTGCTGATCAAACCCGTGAAATAAACGAGATGAACCGATGGCTGCGCAGACTGCAAATCCGTAAAATATATCAGATATATCCGCAGTACTAAGCGAGTAGATGCGAAATATATTTGAAAACCTTGAACCCAGCACCCAATGCCTGATAGCTGCAGCAGAAGCTGCAGGCATTGTGGTGGAGGTGGTAAACGCACAGCACAACTTGATACGCCTGACGCAGGGCAAACACACAGAGTTGGTCAAACAGGCAACTTTTACACGGCTTGACAGCGTGCTGGGCGCAGAGCTGATGACCCATAAACAACTCACAAAAGATATACTCCAGCAGGCGGGTGTGTCTGTGCCCGTTGGTCAGTCATTTACTGATGCAGAGAAAGCCACTGCATACGCCGCTGCGCAGCCGCATGAGCTGGTCATAAAACCCAATGACACCAATTATGGCACAGGGATTTACTACGCCACACCAGCGGATACACGCGCCAACCTGCATGAGAAAGTAGCCGCCGCGTTTGCGCACAGCAACGAGGTACTGGTCGAAGAAAAAGCAGATGGGAAAGAGTATAGGTTTTTAGTGATTGATGGGCAGTGCATTGCCGTGTGTGAGCGGGTTCCAGCGAATGTGACAGGTGACGGAAACAGCACGATAGAGCAGCTGGTAGAGCAAAAAAATGCACAGCGCAGATGGAAGGAGTATCCGCTGACGCTAGGGAAAATTGAGCTGGCAGAATTAGAAAAACAGGGCATGAAAAGTGACACCGTGCCGACCGCAGAACAGGTTGTGTGGCTGCGCAAAAACAGCAACATCAGCACGGGGGGCGACAGCACAGACCGCACAGATGCCGCTAGCGAACAACTGAAACAGGCTGCCGTGCACGCGGCGCAGGCGGTAGGCGCATGCATTTGCGGGGTTGACCTAATGACCACCGACCTGAATGGCGGTGATTCCTGCATTATTGAGCTCAACTGGAACCCCGTCTTATTCATACACGATGCACCTGACAGCGGCACGCCGCGCCCTGCCAGTAATGCAGTGCTGCGAGCACTTGGGTTTTAAGAAAATAGATTTAATGTGCTCAACTCGTAAAACATAATTATTGCATTTTTGGCGATATTATTTATCATTTAACAGTATTAAACGCGACAAATATGTTTTCATCTAAAATTAAAGAGCTTGGAATTAAGGCAAAAAACATTGCTTCCACACTTGAAACAGAAGAAGCAACAAAGACTGCCCTTGTTTTACCGCTGCTAAACATACTTGGTTTTGATGTGTTTAATCCGAATGAAGTGATCCCTGAGTTTGTTGCTGACTTAGGTACAAAAAAAGGAGAAAAAGTAGACTACGCGATCAAAGTTGATGGCAAGCTGGAAATGATAATTGAATGTAAAAAATCCACTGAAAAGTTAGACTCACACCACTCACAACTGCATCGATATTATTCTGTATCAGATGCGCGATTTGCCGTTTTAACAAATGGAATTGAGTATGAGTTTTATGCTGACCTAAAAGCTAAAAATGTTATGGACAGCCAGCCCTTCTTTCGATTAAACATTTTACAGTTAAATGAGCAAAAAATTAAGCAGATCGCAAAGTTTCAAAGAGATGATTTTGATGCTAGCTCAATCTTTGCAAATGCGAACGATCTCAAATACATAACAAGTATAAAAAACTATTTTGACCAACAAACAGAAGAGGTAGATGCAGACCTTGCAAAGTACCTTGCTCGAAAATTTTACAGCGGCAAAGTTATATCGCAAAAGGTAGTTGAAAAGTTTAAGGGAATAACACAAAGTGCATTTACACAATGGAGTAATGAAACAACAAACCTGCGACTGAAAGAGAAAGAACAAGCAAAGAAAATGTCAGTAGTTGACACGCCAGCAAGTAAAATAAACACGACAGAAGAAGAAATTGAAGGATACCACATTGTGAAGGCTATTTGTCGAAAAGTAGCGGAGGGTAGCCGTATATTTTATAGAGATGCACAAAGCTACTTCACAGTCATATTTGATGACAATAATAGAAAGCCGATTTGTCGACTATGGCTAGAGGGTAATAAGAAGTTTATTGGTCTTTTCGATGAAGAAAAGAATTGTGAGAAAAAAGAGCTAAAAAGCCTTGAAGACATATATAAATATCAGAAAGCACTGCGAGATAGAGTGAATAGCTATTTGTAGGAAAAGCAGAATTGATAATAGCCCACAGTAGTGCTAGTATGTAGCTGATGAAGCAGACTGGCAGACCCTCAAAACAGACAAAAGCAATCGTCCAGAAACTGGTCGAGGGCTTGCGCATGGACTTCACAGTCGAAGAGGCGTGTGCATATGCGGGAATTGCCAAGCAAACATACTACAACTGGCGTGATAATGATGCAGGCTTTTTGGACGAAATGGAGAGCGCAAAGTGTTATTTGCAGACAGTGGCAAAAAAGGTAGTCGCACAGCGAATGATGGAAAACCCAACAGCAGAGTTTGCACTGCGGTATTTAGAAAAGCGACAGCCAGTGCGATATGGCAAGCACAGACCCGAAGCAAAGAATGAGTTTGAAAATATAGTATTTAGCGACGCGATTGTAAAAGTAATTGAATGAGTCATTTTACACCTGCCACCGATGGCAGGTATGTTTTATATGCACGGAAGTCCAGTGAGAGCGATGAAAAGCAAGCAAAGTCGATAGATCAGCAGATTGCAGAGTGCGAGCAAATAGCCGAGAAAAGAGGGTTGAAGATAGTGAAAGTGTTAGTTGAGAAAAAGAGTGCGCACACTGGCGAGGCGCGTGCCCAGTTTGCGAATATGTTGCAGATGCTGGAAACAGGCGAAGCAAATGGAATAATCGCGTGGCACCCTGATCGCCTTGCCCGAAACATGATGGATGGTGGACGACTGATCGAAATGCTAGATCGCAGGATAATTGAGGATATGCAGTTTTGTACGTTTCATTTGACCAATGACGCAAGCGGTAAAATGTTGCTGGGCTTTTCCTTTGTTATATCAAAAAACTATTCAGACAATTTGTCGGATAGTGTCAGCCGCAGCCACAGAAGCCTTCACGGTGCAGGGCTTGCATTTGGTCGTACAAAGCACGGATATGATACAAATGAAGCAGATCAATATATAAAAGGGAAGTATTGGAACATTATACAACAGGCATGGAAAAAGCGACTTGAAGGTGAAAGTCAAATAGATATATCAGCGTGGGTAAACGAGCAGGGATACAGGCGTGTAATTAAAAAACACAAGAAAGAGCAGAAAATGACACCTCAAAAGTTGGGAGTTATATTCAAAGACCCGTTCTACTACGGACACTACGAAATGAATGGCAATGCAGTTTTTTTGCCTGAGTTATATCCGTTCAGACCGATGGTCACACAAGCAGAGTTTTTGTCGATCCAAAAGGTTCAGACAAACATTAAGCCACTAACAGAAAAAGAAAGACCACTGCACCGAAAGATTGTGCATGCTGAAAACCAGTCATTAGTCTATGCCTATAACATAACAAAAGGACAGAGCGGAAAAAGATACCTGCTTTATCAAGTACACAATACGAAAAAGCGACAGAATGAGCACCTGAGGCATAGATTGAAGGCAATTCGGGGCAAGGACATAGTTGCAGCATTAAGCGAGCTTATATCGCGTTTTAAGAAGCCCAGCAAAACAGTTGTAGAGCAGATTATGGCAAAAGAAAAAGAGCTAGCACAAGACACCCGCAAAACACATGGAATGATGCTGACAAACTTGCGTAGAGAGAAGGGCAGGCTGATGACGAAAAAAGACACACTGATGGAGGGATATACGGTAAACGGGCAAGGCTGGGAAGCTGATGAAAAGGCAGCATATAAAAAGAAGAAAAAACAGCTTACGGAAAGAATACAGCAAGTGAAAGCGCGCATATTTGAAATGGAAGAAAGCGAAGTGCATATCGTACCCCAATTCGATATCGTGTCGAACACCCTGAAAACACTTTCAGATAGCTATAAAACGCTTGACGGAAAATCGAAACTACTGATTGCCGAAGAAATTGTGTCGAACTTTTTTATAGACAATGGGAAGGTGCAGAAGATTGCGCTTAAAGCTCCGTACGATTTATTAAAAATCGCCAAAATACCGAATGGCTGGGGATAAGGGATTCGAACCCCTGAATGCCGGAACCAAAATCCGGTGCCTTACCACTTGGCGAATCCCCAG
>JAHDDZ010000066.1 GCA_020629095.1 Candidatus Altimarinota bacterium
AGGCTAGCTGCCGTTCGCGCTGTCGTCCCAGCAACAAAATGCTCTAGCAAACGTGATTGTTTATTCAAACTTAAACGACTTTTCTTCATAGTCCCAAATATACCTCAAAATAGAGTTATCTAGGACAGCCCCAAGTTCTTTATCTATTTTTTTTCTTTTTTCTTCTTTGCAGGTAGGGTCATCACAAAATCCACTGCCTTGGCGCAATAGTCCGAAAGTCTTGTGTCGTCAATGTCACTGGCAGTATTGATACTCACCCAACCTGTCATGGCGCGTTTGTTGTGAATCATTTCCTCGACATGGTCAAGTTTGAACATCTCGGCGGCGGTTTTTGCGCCCACCCGCAAGACCAGATAGTCACCAAAAACATGGATGCACATTTTACCATCAAGCAAAAAACCAACCCCGCCGAACATGGTGGTACGCTGTAATAGTCCTGTGGCAGCAAAGTCTCGTCCAACAAGGGCTTCCAAGCGTTCAGCAAAATTCACGTCATAGGCCATGCTATTATGTCCGCTCAAGAGTGCAGTGCATGAAAATACTATCGGGATGTTCTTGATAATCGCCAAAAGCGGGACATTCCGTAAATCCAAAGCGGGCATACAGCTTCCGCGCGGCGGTAAAGTACTCCCAACGGCCTGTTTCCAAGAATACCTGTTGCATTCCAAGCCGTTTTGCTTCGTTCATCAGGTGTTGCAGCATCTGTTTTCCCAGCCCCCTTCCTTGGTGATCAGGATGGACAAACATGGTTTTCACCTCGCCCTTATGGGTATCAATCTGCTGTAATGCACCGATGGCTAATGCGATACCTTGATCCCAAAATGCCCATAGCGTGATATGATCAGCAGCAAAGCTCTGCATATCCAGCGCATGGTCAGCACAAGGGTCAGATTCGTGCATTGCACGCTTTTTGTGCGTTTCAACAAGCCAGATAATCTGTTGATCGTCGAGGTTGGCTTTGATCATAGGCATGGCAGAGATTTCCGCAAGAAAATATGTTCATAAACGTATAGCCTGTATTGCTTTCTTGCTCAAGCGCGCGTAAAAAGGAAGCAAGAGAGCTTTTTGGTTTTTGAAGAAAGCCGTAACTAATTGATATTAAAAACAATAAAAAGGAAATTCCTATGACCAAGACCACCTTGACCACCAGTGCGGGCAATCCTGTTCCTGATAATCAAAATTCCTTGACGGCGGGTGCGCGCGGTCCTGTTTTATTGCAGGATGTGCATTTGACGGAAAAACTCGCCCATCAAAACCGCGAACGTATCCCAGAGCGTGTTGTCCATGCCAAAGGTTGGGGTGCGTATGGCACATTAACCATCACAGAAGATATTTCCCAGTACACCAAGGCCGCCTGCTTGCAAAAAGGTGCGCAAACCGAAATGCTGGCGCGGTTTTCGACTGTGGCAGGTGAATTGGGCGCGGCGGATAACGAACGTGATGTTCGGGGTTTCGCCTTGAAATTCTATTCCTCTGAGGGAAATTGGGATTTGGTGGGCAATAATACACCTGTGTTTTTCATCCGTGATCCTTTGAAATTTCCAGACTTTATTCGGACGCAAAAACGCCACCCAAAAAGTAATCTCCGTTCTGGAACGGCAATGTGGGATTTCTGGTCATTATCGCCAGAAAGCCTACACCAGATTACCATCCTGATGTCAGACCGCGGCTGTCCACAAACCCCGATGCAGATGAACGGTTATGGCTCGCATACCTTTAGCCTGATCAATGCTGAAAACGAGCGGGTATGGGTCAAGTTTCACTTCAAAACCCGCCAAGGTCATGCCCACTATACGAATGCTGAATCTGCCGAGGTGATTGGCCGTACCCGCGAAGGCTATCAAGAAAGCCTGTTTGGTGGCATTGAAAACGGCGAGTTCCCGAAGTGGGACATGAAAATTCAGGTGATGACCGAAGAGCAGGCCAAGCACACCGCGTTCAACCCGTTTGATCTCACCAAAGTCTGGCCGCATGGGGAATTTCCATTGATTGATGTTGGTGTCATGGAATTGAACCGCAACCCTGAGAACTATTTTGCCGAAATTGAACAGGCAGCGTTCTCGCCAAGTAATATTGTACCAGGCATTGGCTTCTCGCCAGATAAAGTGCTGCAAGCGCGGATTTTCTCCTATGCCGATGCTCATCGTTATCGGTTGGGGACACATTACGAGGCATTGCCCGTGAATGCGCCACGTTGTCCAGTGCATCATTATCACAAGGATGGTTCCATGCGCTTCTTCGAGCCAAAACACGGCTCAAGTGATGCTTATTACGAGCCGAATAGCTTTGATGGTCCTGCTGAAGCACCGCAACATGCTGAACCTGCTTTGCCATTAGACGGCGATGCAGACCGCTATAATCATCGTGATGGCAACGATGATTACACCCAAGCAGGTAATCTGTTCCGTTTGATGAATGCCGAGCAACAAGGCCGCCTGTTCAGTAATCTTGCGGATGCGATGGGCGGTGTGCCATCTGAGATTATCGAACGGCAGTTAGCGCACTTTGATCAGGCTGATCCAGCTTATGGCGCGGGGGTACGGAAAGCATTAGGGCTGTAATAATGTATCGTCTTCTGCTTGGCGACAGAAGCTATTCGAGCTGGTCTTTGCGTGGCTGGTTACTGTCCGATGAATTTGCGCACCGCCTATCCGCAAGCAGATTTCTCTGTGCCTACTCCTCTTGAGGCAAGAGCGGTTGGGCAGGAACGCGCTGATGAATCGGTGAATACCACTTGTCCCTATTCAGGCAAGTCTTGCACGGATTATCTGGAAATGCAGGGTAAAGTTTACGGCTTTTGTAACCCAACGTGCCGCGACAATACCGTGCTTGATCCAGAGGCTTGGTCAGGATTATGCAATTAGTATTGAAATAAAAGAAAAATTATGCTCCAGTAATACAAAGAAAAGGATTTTAGCGATGCCTCGACCATATATAATGCCATGTATTATTGGGCTAGGCATATTAGGTATCTTGGTTATATTTTCTTTTATTTGGCAACCCTTATGGATTTTTAGGTCTTGGAGATTCGTTTTTGTTGGAGTTCCATTAATATTCTCATTAGTCGTAGTGCCCAGTTTCGTGTCTTACCAATTATCGAGAAAGAGTAAACGGCTGTTATTTACAGTATTTTCAACTTTAGGCGGTATAATTTCTGCCGTTGTTACGATTTTTGCTTTTAGTTTTCTCTCTATTTTTTTGATCGATCCTTTTTATGCTGCCTGGATTATGACTATGGCTTTATTTTGCGCCCCTGTAACATTTCTGGTGACACCTGTTGCATCGTTTTTTGGCTATAGAAAGTTAAAGAAATCTAAAAGGCCAGATTCGATAGCGTAAT
>JAHDDZ010000067.1 GCA_020629095.1 Candidatus Altimarinota bacterium
CCTTTCGTCCAGAGACCTGCACTTTATCGGCATTTAAAACAACCACATAGTCGCCACCATCCACGTGTGGAGTGAAGTCAACACGCTTTTTACCACGCAGTGCATTCGCAATTGCTACTGACAGCTTTCCCAGTTTGTGCGCGCTAGCGTCAATCTGAAACCATTGTCGTTCAGCATTTGTTACGTTTTGTCGAAGAGTAGTCTTTTTCATTATTCTATAATCAGTTCTACGTGTGAAATCAACGCGCCGTCTCCGGCTCGTTGACCTACTTTTGTTCGTCGCACAAATCCACTTTTTCGATCAGATTTGGTTGCAAATTCAAGCGCATTGCGTGATGCCTCCTCTGTGAAAAGGACTCGTTTCAGCTCACGAATAGCATTCATATCTGATTTATCTCGGATTAGACTAATCAGTTTTTCTGCCTCAGAGACTAAAACTTTCGCTTTTGCGTCAGTTGTTTTCATGTACCCAGTCGCAAAAAATGATGTCAGCATATTTCGCACCAGCGCTTTTCGCTGGTCTGCTGGTCGGTTCAATTTGATTTTCTGTACTCTATGTCGCATATTATTGAGGGATAGGGGCTTCCACGTGGTACCCACGCTCTTTCAGCACTTCGTCCAGCTCTGTTCGAGCTTTTTGACCAAACCCACGCAGCTGAATCAGCTGGCTCATTGGTGTTTTGAGCAATTGCTCTACGCTCGTCACACCGCCATTTACGAGTGAGTTGAGCGTTCTTTGGCTGAGGCCAAGGATGTCAATCGGCGTAAATGACGTCTCTGACGCTTTTGCAGCAGCCAGTTGTTCGGTTTCACGCTGTCGTTTCATTTGTTCGAATGTCGTCACAAACTCCTCATCCGTATACGCATCTTCAAGGCTAAAGAGGTTGAAGTAGCTTTCAATCAGGTTTGCCGCGAATTTAATCGCATCCTCCGCAGCGATTGCCCCGTTTGTTTTCACTTCCAGTTTCAGTTCGTCCAGGTTTGTAATGTCCCCTACACGTGCTGGGTTTGCATTATATCGAACCAACTGCACCGGGCTAAAATTT
The DNA here is from genome assembly GCA_020629095.1 of Candidatus Altimarinota bacterium. Lineage (GTDB taxonomy): Bacteria > Patescibacteriota > Gracilibacteria > UBA4473 > UBA4473 > JAHDDZ01. The sequence continues at coordinate 1,047 of JAHDDZ010000067.1, forward strand.
GCATCCATCAGCATAAACTCTGGTGTGTCATTTTTTGAGTTATCCTTGTTGTCAACTAGCTTATATCCCACTCCTTTTTCTACTCGGATCTGGATTTTCTTTTTGCTATCAGCACCGTCACATGTTGCGATGTGCTGTGTCGGATTTAGAATTTCGATATCACTGCTGCACTTTAAGTCAGCCGCAGTAATAACTCCTGATTTCTTCAATTGAATTTCTACGATTTCTTCACCTGCTCCGTGTTTTTTTAGTTGCAATTCACGCAGATTCAAGATGATATCAAACACACTTTCTTTCACCCCCTTAATAGTTGAGTATTCATGGGTAACGCCATCGGCTTTCATCGCAGTCACCGCCGTTCCCGGCAGGCTACTCAGCAAAACACGTCGCAGCGCATTTCCTATAGTGATCCCATAGCCAGTCGGCAAAGGAGTTATGGACAGCGTTGCGCTCGTTTTTCCATCTGCTTCAATGTGCAGATTTGGTGCGCCAATAGTTTGATGGAGAATATGCATAAAAAAGTCGGTTTATCGAGAATAGAACTCCACAATCATCTGTGTGTCAAAAATGCGTTCAAAGTGGGTCTCATCGGGCATTGCCACGATTTCAACTTGCAGCTTACTACGATCTACTTTCAACCAGCTTGGTGCGTCATAGTGTGCCAACTCTTCCTTATTTCGCTTAAAGACTGGAGATCCTTTTCGCGAAGGGCGCACCTCAATTATATCCCCCACTTTCACGCGAATAGACGGCACATCAACTCGTCTGCCGTTAACCATAAACAGCCCGTGTGATGCAAACTGACGCGCTTGGCATCGAGTAATCGCTAGCCCAGCTCGGTAAAGCACGTTGTCGAGTCGTCGCTCAAGCAGCTCTAGAAAGAGTGGCCCCGTCACTTTTGCGCTTTTTGTCGCCTCTGTAAAATATCGCTTAAACTGTTTCTCGCTCAGTCCAAACATTCGTTTTGCTTTTTGTTTTTCTCGCAACTGCTTTCCAAAATCGCTCAATTTGCTCATTCGCTTTCCACCGTGCATTCCGGGGATATTGCTATTTCGAGCTAGGATTTTTTGGTACTTTGGAGATCCAAAGAGGTTCACGCCTTCGCGGCGGCAGAGTCGAGCTTTTGGTCCAGTATATCTCATATTTCTATTCCTTCAGTATTAAACTTTTCGCACTCGTTTTGATCGACATCCACCGTGCGGCACTCGTGTCATGTCGGTGATCGACGTAATCGTCAGTCCGCCATTCATTAGTCCTCGCACTGTTTGGTCACGCCCTGGTCCCATTCCTTTAAGTATCACATCTGTTGTTTTTGTTCCATATGCAGCCGCTTTTTCGGCTACTTGCTCAGCTGCCATCTGACCCGCATAGGGCGTTGACTGCCGCGCGCCCTTGAATCCACACGCACCAGAACTAGACCACACAAGCACGTTCCCCTCCAGGTCCGTCATGGTCACAATCGTATTGTTCCACTTTGCAGCAATGTGCACACGAGCGTGTTCACACACCTTTCTGACTTTCTTTTTTGCTTTTGCCATGATTATTTAGTTGCTACTTTCTTTTTCGTCACCGCTGCACCTTTTCGCCCTTTTCGTGTTCGGGCATTTGTTTTTGTTTTTTGACCACGCACTGGCAGCCGTCGTCGATGACGAAAGCCACGATATGAACCAATATCTTGCAGTCGCTTCACGTTTTGCCCAATCTCTCGGCGTAGATCCGCTTCCACTACAAACTCACCCAAGCCATCTCGGAGGGCATCTTCTTCTTTTGTCGTCAGATCTTTCACCCGCTTATCCGAGCTTACTTTTGCCTTTTCACACAGAGCTGCCGAGACTCTCGGGCCAACTCCATATACATAGGTCAGTGCAACACCAACTTTCTTTTCAACGGGAACGAGTACTCCAGCTATACGCATTATCGCATTCGGGCTTTATATCGTGAGTTTGTTTTGTTTATCACATAAACTTTTCCTTTCCGACGCACGACTTGGCAGTCCGCGTGGCGGTTCTTTGCTGATTTAAGTGAAGATACAATTTTC
>JAHDDZ010000068.1 GCA_020629095.1 Candidatus Altimarinota bacterium
AGCAAAAATAGGGTCGCCGTTGACCAAAAGGGCATAGAGGAAGCTGATGGCGAGTGACATCTCCCACAGAGTAAAAGTGACCAAATTAACATCTCGACCAAGATACCAAATATCGCGAATTGTTGGTACATATGCAGCAAAACTGATGATGCCCGTGGCGGGGTAAAGCCATGTCACTGCCATTGTTACTATTTCTGTCATCGTGGTATTATATATTATTTTGACAAAGTTAACAATAGTTTCTATAAATAGATAAGATCTTTTTCATATCAGCGCATGAGTAGCAACCTTACCCTATATCAAAAACTATCAGAAAGCTGATAGTCATGATTGGGATTGGGTGTTCTGCTCATGCTGGGCAGAATTATTTTTCATTCTAAAACTAAAAAAATGGCAAATAAAAACAAGCCTATTAAACTTAAGTCTGACTTATTTATGTGCCAGAAAGGTGCTACTAAAGATGATTACGATATGGGATATGATGCGGACATGCTCATGCCATACAATGAGTCTATTGCGAAAGTAGTAAACAAAACAGCCAGTGCTGAGGACATCCGCCGTGTAAAATCTCTTTGTGAAGGAGAGTACTCATATTGGGCAAAAGACATTATGGCGCTGGTTAAGGCTTCATTTGATGCCTAAAAGAGCAGAACAAAAACAAATGGGGGCACTACTTGTGCCCTCGCTCTTTTAATATAGAAAAAAACCACTCGTCTCAGTGACACATCAGTTTCGCGATATTAAGTGCGATAGACGCGTATGTAAGTGGTTTTTAAGGATGACAAATCCAGATTCTCTTATAGCTGTGCTTTGGTACGCATTGCGGCGCGCCCGGGCCGTGTGCATAATGTGGGTGATGTAATAATTGACAAAAAGTTAATTATCAGTACACTCACGCACGGAAATTGTGCAAACGGGTGTCAGAGTCGGCGGCTTCCGAACAAGTCGTCACCTTTGGCATCTGTTACACGTAAGCAAGTTGCAAGCAGCAAGTTGTCATGTTTGCTGCTCGACATCGCAAAGCGGAGAGAAGTGGCTTCTCCAATAGGTGGGATGGGGGGGAACCTACTGAAGCAGCCGCTCCTCACCACTTCGCAGCGAGTGAGGAAGACATATAATGTCTGGCAATTCGAGATGTAAAAGATCAATCCCATCCCCTTTTTATCCCATCCCCTTTTCTTTCCCCTATGAGACTGTGTGAAGCACCGCCTTTTTATTTGATCCTCGGGAACACAATATCTCGTGCTGCCAGAGCTGTCTAATCCAGTGCTTCATGTAATCTTATTCGCATCAGGCATTATTGTCAAAACTTACACCTTGCAATGTCTCTGCGAATGTGGTGTGAAATATAATTTGCAAAGAAGCCTGAAATAGCGATAATAGTCTTGTAATGGCTATAGAAGAACAATTTGCTGGTGACGAAAAAATGATGTCTGCCGAGGCGGAAAAAAGTGCAACGGCGTATGAAAATGAGCTGCGCCCAAAGGACTTTTCGAGCTATATTGGGCAAACACAGGTCAAAGAAAACCTGATGCTTTTTACTCGAGCGGCTCGTGATCGCGGTGACACGCTCGATCACTCATTGCTCTATGGCCCACCAGGCATTGGAAAGACAACTTTGTGCCTGATATTAGCCGAAGAAATGGGCGCCCAAATGCGCCAAACCAGCGGCCCTGCCATGGAAAAACCAGGTGATTTGGCTGCCATTTTGACCAATTTAAATGAGGGAGATTTTCTTTTTATAGACGAAATACATCGCTTGCGCACGCAGGTTGAAGAGGTTTTATATACCGCAATGGAAGATTTTGCAATTGACCTGGTAGTCGGGAAAGGCCCAAGCGCACGCACCATGCGACTGGCTGTTCCGCGATTTACGCTGTTGGGCGCGACGACTATGGCCAGTCGGCTCAGTAACCCACTGCGCGACCGGTTTGGGCACGTTGCGCGGCTACGGTACTATGAACCAGATGAGATTCAACAGATTTTACTTCGTAGTGCAAAAATCCTTGGAGTTGAAATCGCGCCAGATGCCGCAGCCCACCTTGCACGATGCAGTCGCAGAACGCCCAGAATTGCCAATCGGCTGGTGCGGCGGATGCGCGACTTTGCGCAAATGGCTGGTGAAAACACGATAACCGAAGCAGTTGTGGCAGATGGCCTGAATCGACTGCACATCGACCCGCGGGGGCTTGACTGGTCTGACCAGCAGTACCTAAAAACCCTCTGTGAAACCTTTAATGGCGGCGCAGTTGGGCTGTCGACCATTGCGGCGGCGCTGGGTGAAGACGAAGCGACGATAGAAGATATGATAGAGCCATTTCTCATCCGTGAGGGATTTTTGCAAAAAACGCCCCGTGGGCGCGTGGCGACAGATGCCGCCTGGCAGCACGCAGGCGTGACCCCGCCGGCGAGGCAAAATACATTAATGTAAAGAAGGGTACTACAGCAGTACCCTCATTATGGTTTTAAGAAGAGAATTAGAATCGGTAATTGAAATACGTAAATGGGTTTACACCAAATTCAGAAGGCTTTATTCCTATTGTACTCATTCTAGAATTGAAGGCTCTTGAAAGATCATTTATTGCGTTGAAATTATCCTGCACAAATACCTTTGAGTCAACATCTCCGAACTTGATTGATAAACTCATAAAGTTCTTTTCTTGATCAAACACATCTTTTGTGCCGTTCTTGCTCATTCTTAAAAGTATAGCAATTTCTAACCCAACACCTTGCTTCTTAAAAGAGTCTATTGTCTTTTTGTTGTTCTTTTTAAAAAGCCTAATCTGCTTTTTAACATCATCATCTAAAAAATACTTAATTTCCATAATTATCGTGTTTGGTGACCGCTCATTATCAGCATAACGAGGAGCCACCAAACACGCGGTACTGCCGTGGTGTAAAAGAGCAGCATTCGCTGTATTTTGGCTTATTCGCCACTGTGCGACCAGCACCGTGGTGCTGCGCGGAATGCCTGATGAGCTTCGCAGTTGGCACGCACCCGCGTGCCAAGAACT
>JAHDDZ010000011.1 GCA_020629095.1 Candidatus Altimarinota bacterium
ATGACCAGTGCAAGAGGTTTTTCCATAACTCCACTTTACTCGGTTTTGGCCTGTTGCCAAGTTAAAAATCGAGCTCCAATCTGTGTCCACTCTGCACTTGAAATCGTCTCTGGACGCGCATTGGTCGATGTTTCGCCGAGTATAACTTCAAGGGATTCCCCCAGCACAGGTCGCAACGTATTCCCCAGCTGTTTTCGCTTTTGCTGAAAGGCTTTTTTTGCAATCTGAAACGTGGCTTCAATTACTTTATTTGACGCAAGAGGGGCACCTCTTCGCACAATTTTTAACACGGCACTATCCACTTTTGGTGCCGGCACAAAGGCATTTCGCGGTACAATGCAGACCAGCTCAGCCGTGGCAAACAGGTCAACTGATAGTTGTAAAAGCGAGTTTTTCTTTGGGTTCACAATCTTTTCTGCCACTTCTTTTTGCACCATCAGCACGCAACTGGTGGGTAAGTTTTTGCCTTCTGTTAGCAGTTTTTTAATGATTGGATTAGTAATGTGATATGGAATATTTGCCACAACTTGATATGGTTTTTCACCCATAATGGCATCTAAATCTACATCTAAAATACTTCCAGGAATCACTGAAAATTGACCTCCATGAAATGTTTTTTGCAGGTAGGAAACCGCGCGCGGGTCCAGTTCTACTGCGGTTATTTTGGCATTTGCGGCCAGCAGCTCGCGGGTTAACGCCCCCAGGCCTGGGCCGACCTCCAGCACAGCTGCATTGGGCAGTATTTCAGCCGCCTCAATGATCTTTTGCAGCACCAAACTATCCTCTAAAAAGTTTTGCCCAAAGCTCTTTTTTGCAAACTGTTCAAGCTGCTTTGTGCCTTTCCCAGGCTGCTGAAACCGCTGTGCATTTTTACTCATCTGGGGAAGTTATGACCCCGCAAGTTCAGTATCGATTAGCTCGCGAAACTGATCTTCGCTGATAAGCCCCGGAATCGCTTTGCCGTTGAGCATGAAAAATGGGGTGCCACGCGCACCAGCCGTTCGGGCTTTTGCGTAGTCTGCGGCGAGAGAGTCGGTCGTGCTTTCTTCGCTCAAACACTGCTCAAACGTAGTTTCATCTAGTCCCAATTTTACTCCAGCTTTCAGCACATTTGCCTCACTATTTCGACCATAATACGACCCAAACCACAGGTCATGGAACTCGGTTCCTTTCCCCTCTTTGGTTGCGCAAACCATACCTCGATGGGCAACTTCGCCGGCTGGGTAGATATTAAAATTGATGAATTTCATTTCCAGCTCATCACCGTATTCTGCTCTCAGTGTCTGCCCAATATCCGCAGCGCGGTTGCAATATCCGCAGTTAAAATCAAAATATTCGACTAGTGTAACGGTCTGTGCAAGTGCTTGTGGCTCTGGCGTTTCAGCCTCAATGGCAGCTGTTTTTGTGTCTTCACCCTCGACTGCAGCAGGTGCTTTTTCTACTGATTTCTCTATTGGCTCTGGCATTTTTGGAGTAGGAGCTGGCTCTGTTTGAGCGCCACAACCGACCAGCATGAGCCCCGCGAAAAGTGTCAAAATGTATTTCATGTGTTTACTATAGTCCGGCTTTGCCATGGTGTCCAGTCAGTGCAGTAGCAATGGCTACGCGACTACAAACCCGATGATTTTATTCGGCACAAAAATCTCTTTTTTGATTTCTCCTGCAGAGAGATATTTTGCCACTTTTGGCAGATCTTTTGCATGAGCAATGATTTCTGACTTCGTTGTTTCAGCTGGCACAGAAAAGGTCTCACGCACTTTTCCATTTACTTGCACGGCATAGGTAATCTCATCCTCAGCGGCCAGTTTTTCGTCCCACTGCGGCCAGTCTGAGTACGCAATTGTATCTGGCTTTTTCAGTACTGTGCTCCAGATTTCCTCCGCCATGTGTGGTGCAAAAGGCGACACCAGCTGCACCAGCACCTCCACGGCCGCCTCTGGCACAATCTCCAGCGAGGTCAGTTCGTTTGTCAGTACCATCAGCTGGCTGACCGCTGTGTTAAATGCAAATCGCTCAATCCGCTCACTCACATTTTTGATGCTCTGGTGCACAATCCGCAGGGTTTTTTCGTCAGGGGCATCGTGAGTCACAGGCTTGTGGGCAACGCGCCAGACTCGTTCCAAAAACTTCCGGACGCCCCCAACAGAGCCAGTCGACCACATTTTTGGTTGGTCAAATTGCCCCATAAACATTTCATACGTTCGCAATGTGTCAGCGCCAAACTCAGCGATGATATCATCTGGATTGACCGTATTTCCCAGGCTTTTGCTCATTTTGCTGCCGTCTTCGGCTAATATGAGTCCTTGGTTTTTGAGGCTCTTAAATGGCTCTGGGCCGCTCACCAATCCTAGATCAAACAGCGCCTTGTGCCAAAATCGTGCATAGAGCAAGTGCAGAACGGCGTGTTCGGCGCCACCGACATAGAGATCTACGCCGCCCCAGTATTCCTCTACATCCTTTGCCCAAGCGGCTTCGTCGTTTTGTGCATCCATAAACCGCAAATAGTACCAGCTGGAGCCAGCCCAGTTGGGCATGGTCAGCGTTTCACGTTTTCCATCTAGGGTATTAACCCAGTCAGTGCATTTGTCCAGTGGGCTACCTCCACTTTCCAGTGGCTTATAGTCATCGGTTTCGGGCAATAGCAATGGCAGCTCACTTTCGTCTATTACACGCACCTTCCCGTCATTTCCGTGCACCAGCGGAATCGGCTCGCCCCAGTACCTGTTTCGCGAAAAGACCCAGTCGCGCAGTCGAAACTGCACTTTTCGCTCGCCCCATTTGTCCCTCTCCGCGATTTTGCAGACCGTGCCAAATGCACGCCCAAATGCCATGCCATCCAAAACCCCACTGTTTACGCATGTCCCGCCCTTTTCTGTATATAAATCACCTGCCCAATTTTTGGGTGGTTTGACCACATTTTTGACGGGCAAATTATACTTATGGGCGAACTCATTATCACGCTCGTCATGCGCTGGAACGCACATAATGGCCCCCGTGCCATAACTCATCAACACATAATCACCTACCCAAATGGGCAGTTTTTCGTGGGTCATGGGGTTTATGGCATATGCTCCTGTGAACACGCCCGTTTTGTCTTTAGCCATTTCGGTTCGCTGCAGGTCAGATTTGTTAGCCACAGCAGTGCGATAGGCATCGACTTCATCCCAATGGGCGGGCGTTGTTAACTCGTCAACCAGCCGGTGCTCGGGTGCAAGTACGACATATGTTGCCCCAAAAATTGTGTCTGGGCGGGTCGTATAGAGCTCAACGAACTCATCATGGTCTGCCACTTGAAACCGCATTTGTAGGCCCTCGCTGCGCCCAATCCAGTTGCGCTGCATCTCTTTTATTCCCTCTGGCCAGCCATCTAGCGTGTCTAGGTCGTCGAGCAGTCGCTGCGCGTAGGCCGTAATCTTCATCATCCACTGGCGCATTGGGCGGCGCTCAACCTCGTTACCGCAGCGCTCGTGACAGCCACCTTCAACTTCTTCATTAGCCACGACCACGCGGCACTCTGGGCACCAATACATCGGCATTTCCTTTTCATAGACTAGTCCAGCGTTATATAATTGCAGGAAAATCCACTGCGTCCATTTTACATATTTGGGGTCGGTTGTGTCGATTTCGCGGCTCCAGTCATAGCTAAACCCAAGTCGCTCAATCTGCCCCCGAAACGTGTTTATATTGTGCTGCGTACTGACGCTTGGGTGTGTTCCGGTCTTAATAGCATAGTTCTCAGCCGGCAACCCAAAAGCATCCCAGCCCATTGGGTGCAGCACATTTTTGCCCTCCATGCGGCGCTTGCGACAGATGATATCCGTGGCCGTATATCCTAGGGGGTGGCCTACATGCAGCCCTGCGCCACTGGGGTAGGGGAACATATCAAGGCAATAAAACGGCTCTTTTTCGCTTGGGGGCTCTGCCTTAAACGTCTCATTTGTCTTCCAAAAATCTTGCCACTTTGGCTCTATTTTGCTCGGCTCATATGGGATGTTCATGCGCTTTTGTGACTATTTTTCAATCGGTTCAAATGCCTCCGCAATGCTCCAAATCGCATCACCGAGCTCTACTTTTCCTTCCACAGAGAGGATGCTGCAGCGGGTTTCTCCGAAGTATTTTATAACTTGCAGAGTGCCATTTGTGGTCTTGGTTTCGGTTCGGCGGTCGCACGCGCCGGGGTGCTGGGGCTCGTCACCCTTTGCGTTGTCGTTGTAATAGACCACGATTTCGCTCTCCTCCAGAGATTCTGGCATACGGTCAAATCGCAGCCCAAGCCGATTAAAATTAAACTCAGTCATCTGCCCAAAACTTTTGTACCAACTGGTCACCGGGAACTGCGCCGTATATCCCTCGCGCCCGTCATAGACATGTGCATTAGCATTTATCAGGTTGGTAAATGCTGGCACAGCCTGAGCTATTTCAGCATCAGTTTCAGTTGTTTTTGTGTTTTCTGTTTCATCATTTTTAGCTTCAGATTCGGCCTCTTTATCAGGCACTGGAATCTCTGTTGGAGGTGCTTTCTGCGCCTTAAATCGCTCTTGCGCCTCATGGGCTTTTATTGCCGCAACAGCCTTTTGGGCCTTGGTCGAATAATACTTGTCCATAGCAGTTTTGGTTTGTTCCTCGCCCAGCACAAGCGTGCTTAGCAGGCGATTAAATGAAATCAGCACATTTTGGTTTTCAGCTTTCGCATTATATAAAAACTGATACGCATAGTCATTTTCTGGCGCCACGGTCACCACCCGCTTGAGCGTCCCATCTTTTGCCTCTGTTCTGTCCCAGGCGCTGGCACCGCCATAGCTCGCATTGCTCTCGCCCAGGGTCTTTGTGGCACTTGGGTCAATGATTTTAAATGTCAAAAAAGCTTTTTGCTGGTCATCTGTTTTCTCATAAAAATACAGTCCCTCGGCGCCCACGCTCCAATATCCCCACTCATCTGGAAATGAAAACGCATATCGGTCGCCGCTGATTTGGGTTGTTCGAGTTGGTTTGATTCGTGTGGCAATCGAAGCATCTAGCATATCAATTTCTTGCACGATGAAAATCTGCCGCATCGCCTCTGTTGTCCAGATTCCGCGAATGGCAACCGAGTACCCCTCAAACGGTTTTAGGGCAAACGCATCAGCTTTTAGATAGGCCAGCAGCCCATCGCCTTCAGTGATTTTGTGCGAAATGCCCTCAACCTCGCCATTATCCACTGACTGCAATTGCCCCTCCAACTCGGTCATATTGGTTGGTAAAGTCGGCGCATGAGGTAGTGGAGCGGCGCCGCACCCAGCCATGAAAAAAGCAGTCAAAAGTAGAGAAAATCGGTTCATAAATTACGGGTTTACTATTGCAGAAATGAGTCCAGCAAACAATGGATGAGCCCTCCAGGGGCGGCTTTTTAGCTCTGGGTGAAATTGTGAACCAATCATAAATCGGTGGTTTTTTACCTCCACAATCTCGACTAATTCATTGTCTGGTGACTGCCCACTAATCACAAAATCAGCTTCAGTAAAGGCTTCGCGGTATTGATTATTAAATTCATATCGGTGCCGGTGTCGCTCATTGATCTCTTGTGAGTTGTATAATTTGTGCGCAAGAGTATCTTTTTTGATCAAGCATGGATATGCCCCAAGCCGCATTGTGCCTCCTTTTTTACGAATTGTTCGCTGCTCTGGAATGAAATGCACCACGTGGTTTTTGCTTTTGTGTAGTTCGTCAAACTCTTCGCTTGTGGCGTCAGTCAGGTTCAGTACGTTTCGCGCAAACTCAATAGCCATGATCTGACTCCCGAGGCATAATCCCAAATAGGGTTTTTGCTCTGTGCGACAGTGTTCTGCCACTTTTATCTTTCCTTCGATACCTCGTTCGCCAAAGCCTCCTGGTACTACAATTCCCTTTACATTGCGCATTTTTGCCCACTCGTTTTTTTCATCTTGCTCTATTTTTTCTGTGTCAATCCACACAATTTTGGTTTTTACCCCATGGGCAATTCCACCTGCTCGAATAGCCTCTATTACGCTTAGGTACGCATCATCTAGCTCGTTGTATTTTCCAGCCAATCCAACCTCGACCACCTCACTTGCATTCATGATTTTATCTACTCCAACCTGCCATTCGCTCAGTTGTGGGGTCAGTTCACCCAGCCCCAGTTGGGCACTCACAATCTGAGCCAACCCGCGCTCTGCAAAGTTTAATGGCACCTGATAAATGCTTTTTACGGTTGGTGCGGGAATTACATTTGACTCGTCAACTCCGCAAAAGAACGCCACTTTTTTAAGGATTTCCTGCGGAATGTCCATATCCGCCCGTGTGAAAATCACGTCAGGCGTAATTCCGACACGCCGCAGCTCGCGCACGCTCAACTGCGTTGGCTTGGTTTTTAGCTCTCCGCTGGCCGCCAAAAATGGTAATAGCGTTAGGTGCATACTCATTACGATTCCGCTACCGAGCTCGGCTTTCATCTCTCGTAAAACTTCTAAAAAGGGTTCGCCTTCGATGTCACCAACTGTGCCACCAATTTCAACCACCATGACATCCACGCCCATGTTAGCTGCTGCGCGCTCCACTTTTTCACGGATTTTATTCGTAATGTGCGGTACGATTTGTATCGTCCCGCCAAGATATTTCCCATCGCGCTCCTCTGACAGCACCTCGCTGTAGACTCGCCCAGTCGTGACCGTGCAATCGCCTGTCAGGGGCACGTCGATAAATCGTTCGTAGTGCCCCAAGTCAAGATCGGTCTCGGCTCCGTCGTCTAGCACAAAAACCTCTCCGTGCTGAAAGGGGCTCATGGTGCCGGGGTCTACGTTTAAATATGGGTCCAGCTTCATTATCGCCACCTTGACTCCACTCGCCTTAAGAATTGCTGCGGTCGACGCAGCAACAATCCCTTTGCCCAAGCTGCTGCACACGCCCCCCGTCACAAATATATATTTTGCGCTCATGAGGACATTGTACTTATTTTATGCCTTTTGAAAAGCAATTTTCTGGTGAATCTGTAACAGGAAAAGAGGATTGACACAGCGTTTATATTGTATATAATAAACACAAGTTCTTTTACAATTTGGCGCGTAAGCAGTGGTCAAGGTACGTATTTGCACACTATCAGAAAGCTGATAGCGCATTTCGTGGCTTGGTGTCCTGCTTATGCAAGGGCAAAAATGAAACATATTTTTTAATCAAAAAACCCATATAGATTATGGATTTCGAAGACATTATGAAATTAACCCCGCTGGAGTTCGCACAAGAACTTGCGGGAATTGAGAAAATTGATGCTGGGGTGGTAACCCCGCAGCAGCAAGTGAAGCTGGATGGACTCTATCCGCTAGTGAACTTGGCAGAGTACCCATTGGGTACGCTATTGCGAATGACAGATGCACCAGACCGAACGCCTCGGTTGATGAAAACAGAAATTGAGGATCCCAGAGAGAGACAATTAATTTTGTCTCTTAAAGACTTCTTTGATGCAAAAATTAATGCAGGTGTTACGCCTGAGTTGAAACTCCAATTAAACCTCTTTGAGGTAATGTATGGCGAGTATTTGCACTTTGCCGAAGAGGTTCGTGCAGATAAGCAACTGTATAGAAGAAATGCCATGAGCATTTCTGGCTATACTCTTACAGATAGGTATTTGGGGTATCGGAACTTGCCAGTCAACTTCGGTGTTCTCTTTGTCATCACAAACGAGAAAAACGAGGTGCTGGTTGGCAAGCGAAGAAACTCACTAGCGACGGGTGGGGGACTGCTCTCTGTTGGCTTTAACACAAGCCTAATGACGCCAGAAAGAGAGTTTGCAAACCTCGATCTGAATGATCTGATCCAAAGCATGATCTATTCTCGGCTGGGGCTGAAAAAAACCCATGACTGGGAAATTAAATGGTTTGGAACGTATTGCAGATCATTTCATTCTGAGTTGATTGTTCACGTCAAACTGGATAAAAACAGAATGACGACCGAGGAGTCTCATGCCTTTGCGAGAGCAAAGGCGCGTAAGTTTATGAATAATGGGCATGATTCATGGTGGCTGCAAAACGATGCAGCGCTGCTGAATCGGTTCGGGCATGAGCACCTGATGGCAAAAAGGCCAGATGGATTGCAGCAGCTGGGGCTTGAGTTTAACATCAAACCAGGGGAGCTGGGACCAGGCCAGCAATGGCACCCAGAGAGTTTTCTGGCCATGTGCATTGCGCAGGGGGTTCCCGTGCAATAGTGCAGAAAAAAGTAGGACAAAAAAGGGCATCTGTTTACCAGATGCCCGTCCTTTTTGTATATAATTGGTTCCTAGCTGCTGACGGCGCCCTGCTGCGTTCCCACGTCTTCATATCTCACAGAGGCAAAGAGCCCCATGTGTCGTGCGCGCTTGATGGCACGAGCGAGTTGCTTTTGCATTTTCAGGCTGACACCTGTGTGGTACCGGCTCTGGATGCTGCGGTAGTAGGTAACGTATTGGCTCAACAGGTGACTGTCTTTATAGTCAATATACGTGATGCCCTGCAGTTTAAACGGGCAAATAAATTTCTTAGGTCTTGGAGGCATAATTGTGTGTGTTTAGGAATTAGAGAGAAACAGATGAGCTGTCGAGCACTGCATCTAGCTTCTTGTCCACTGCGTCTTTTTTTGGTGCAGCTGGTGCTGCTGGAGCGGCTACTTTTACGCCCTCATCGATTTCCGCAATATCTGCTTCTTGGGCTTGTTTTACCCAGTTTTTTTGCATATCAGCATAGCTTATTGGCGCTGGTGCTTTTTTGTCCACTTTGCTTATCATAAATCGCACCATGCCTTTTGTAATGTTCCAGTCTTTTGTGAGCTGTTTTGGCACGTCGGCCTCAGCGTCAAACTGGCATACAAAATAGTATCCCCACTTCATCCCCTTGATTTTATAGGCGAAACCGCGTTCACCCCAAAAGTCCTCAAACGTGACTTTTCCGCCCAGGCCGTTAATTTTTTTCACAACTTGTTCTTTTGTGAATGCGAGTGCTTCTGCACTGGCGCGGTCATTTTGTACGATGACCATAACTTCATATTTTTGCATGTTGCTGTGTGGTTAGTAATTTGCTCTAAGAGCGTCGTAAAAGCTGGGGCGTTTTTCAGCCGCAGCACAGTAATGCCGTGTGATTGTAGGCGGCTGTTTTGGCTTGTCAAATGAAAGGAATGGACGTAGAATGCGCCCCGATGCAAAAGCCATGCGGGTTTTATATGATCGATAAGCCAACAGACTGGACAAGTTTTGATGTGTGTGCGCGCGTGCGCAAGCACCTCGACATGAAGAAAGTCGGCCACACAGGCACGCTCGACCCGTTTGCCACAGGGCTGCTGGTGGTGGCGGTGGGCAAGGCCACCAAGCTGATTCCCTACATTAACAAAGCGCAAAAGGAGTACGAAGCGACTTTCTTCTTTGGGGCGAAGACTGCCACGCTCGACCCAGAAAGTGCCCCAGAACCGCAAGCAGATGCGCCTGTTCCAACTTTAGAGCAAATTGAGAATGTGCTGCCGCACTTTCAAGGAGTCTTTCAGCAAGTGCCGCCGCAGTTCAGCGCAATTAAAATCAAGGGCCAGCGGGCCTATAAACTAGCGCGTAGAGGGGAAAAAGCCGACCTGCCACCGCGACCTGTGGTAGTCGAAAAATTGCAAATTATAGAATATAAGTATCCAGAACTGCGGGTGCGCGTGCGGGCTCATGCGGGTTTTTATGTGCGGTCGTTGGCACGTGATGTGGCCGAAAAATTGGGCACGGTGGGCTATTGCACCCAGTTGCGGCGCACGGCGGTGGGCGAGTTGTGCGTCGAGGATGCCGAGCCGCTGGACTGCCTGACGACGCCAGTTGATCCAAGATATATTGTAAATGAGTTGCCCCACCGCGAAATTGTTACCGATCGATTGCGCGACTTTTGGGAGGGGCGGGCGTTTCCATATGACGGAATCGACGGCGAAAAGTACTTGGTGATTCATAATGGGAAAACCGTTGGAGTGGGGGAGGTGACCTGCGGCAAGTTGCAGCCGCGGGTTTCGTTTACACCGGCATAAAACTAGTCGACAGGTTGTTTTGTGGTCGCTAGAGCTCATGTGTGCTCAAGGTGCTGAAAAGCTCTGCGAGCCATTCATTATAAAACTTCTGGTAGTTACTGAGTCTTGTCTCGTCTACAGATGATGTCTCTAGACATGATAAGATTCACAATAATTGGACCAGAGGTCAGAGGCTCAGCGATCACATCAAAGAGCCTCTTTTTCTATTTCATTGACGGCTTCCAATACGCCTTTGACCTGTTTTTCTCGCAGCACGTGTTGCAGCTTTTTTGTCAGTTTTGGTAGACTTTTAATAGCACTGGGCAGCACGTAGGCACCGCGCCCAGGCAGCTTTTTTGCACTGTCAAAAGCAAGTTTTCCGTTTTGCACGGTCATACGTAAAAGAGCCGATTGCTCGGCTCTTTGTTTGGTTACCACGCAAGTGCGAGTTGGCATTAGCCAATCAGCTTGAAGTCGAGTCTGTGAGCGGCCTCATTGATAGCTAAAACTTCCACTTGCACCAGAATTCCTTCTCGAATGTTTGCCTTAGTTGGAAGTTCTGTGTGCACCTCGACAGGAAACTGGTCAAGGGAAATGAGTCCGTCAATGCCGCGTTTGATTTCCACCACAACGCCTTGGCTGTTCCATTTTACTACTTTTGCTTCGTGCATGCTGCCCACTTCATATGCTTTCACGTTTTCTTTCCAGGGGTCTTCTTGCAGTTGTTTTATGCTAAAACTTAGTTTTGTTCCTTCGATGCCGATGATCAGCACCTCCACCTCATCACCCAACTGATAGTGCTTGTCTGGGCTGCCGATGTGGCTCCATGAAAGCTCGCTCAAGTGCACCAGCCCTTCGATGCCCCCGAAGGTGACAAAGATACCAAATTTTACTACACCGCTCACGTGTCCTTTGACCACGTCTCCGATGTTAATTTTCTCCATTGTTTCTTTCGCTTGCTCGGCGTGGGCAGCTTTTTCACTGATGATCACCTTGCCACGCTCTCGGTCTACGTTGATAACTCGCACGTGGAACTCTTTTCCAACGTGTTCTTGCAGCTTCGCAAGGATCGCCGCAGCGTCTGCGTTGTTGACCCGCGGATAGTTATTTGGTGTCAGTTGGCTTACCGGAAGGAATGACCGCAGTCCTTTATATTTTGCCATCAGCCCCCCTTTATTCGCCTCATCAATTTTCACTTTTACGGTTCGTTCTTCTTCTTGGATCTCAGCCAGCTCTGCCCAGATCATGTCTTGGCTTGCTCGGCGAAGGCTCATTACGACCAGCCCGTGGTCGTTTTCTGCTTCGATGATTGCCGCCTCCAGCTGCATTCCTGCATCATAATCATCCGCGCCATCACCAAAAGCACTCGCTTCTTTTTTGGTAATAATACCCGTAATTCCACCCGGAAGTTCGAGTAAAACGCGGCTTGGATTTGCATCTACAACCGTCCCAATGACTTTGTCTCCTGCCCGATATTTCTCTACTCCAGCACCTTTTTCCGCTAACAATTTTTCAAATGTTGCCATGTGTTTTGTGTGCGCAATTCATAATAATTTTTACAGCTCTCGAATGCCAATCTCCATTGCGCAAGGAGGTCGTTTCAAAAAGCAAAAAGACAGTACGCACTTGCCGCAAAAAGTCAAGTTGCTTATACTTCTTTTATGAATTGGTTCGCGACAGGCACCATTACAGCATATCCAACCGACACGTCTTTTGGCTTAGCGGTACGGTCTGACGACGCTGAGGGACTAGCCGCGCTTTATGCCCTAAAGGGGCGCCCAACAGGCCAGCCGGTTAGTTTGATGGTGCGTGATTTCAATATACTCAAAAAGTATGCGTATGTGCCAAAAATCTTGTCTGAGAGCTGGTTTGTGGAAACACCGCGCACGGCAATTTTACGCCCAAAAGACACGCTGCCAACCAGTTTTGCGTGGCCAGCGGGGGCGGTTGGTTTCCGTGTTTGCCTTCTGTCAGAGCTGCGAAAGCACCTGCCAGATGTGCCAATTACCACTACTAGTGCCAACAAAAGTGGTCAGTCGCCGTGCTTTACGGTGGCTGAAGTTGAACAAATTTTCGGTGATAAAATATCAATTTGCACCTTAAAAATGATTATTCCAAAAGCACCTCCGAGCCAGATTTGGGATTTCACCAAGCCGGTTCCAGAGCGTATTCGCTAGGATTTTAGTAGCTTAGCATACCATACTGGGTCGTGCACTCGCAGCCACGCAGTTTCAGCACGGACTGCCACTTGTGCCGCTTCTACATTGGGTTCTTTTGTTTTTCGGTCATCGCCCAAAAACCGTTTTTTGCTGTGCCCAATCAGCACAATTTTGTCTGGCAGCGTCGCAGCAAAAGTGAGCAATTCTCGGTTCAGGCGCATGGTTTTGCCAAACCCAATGCCCGGGTCGAGAATGATATTGTCGGGCAAAACGCCTGCAGCAACTAGGTCGCGTTCGCGCACAATCAGGTCATCGACGACTTGGTGTATGCTGTCAATTTGCTGTTCGTGCACCTCGTTTATCGTTTTTCCAGGAAAGTGATTAACGATGACTTGTGCGCTGTATTTCGCCACAATTTCCCTCATAACTGGGTTTTTGGCTCCACTTACGTCATTGATTATTGTTCCGCCAATTTCTAAAAATTGGGCTGCGGTGGATGGGTTTCGGGTGTCAAGGCTGACACGCCCCGCAAACTGAGAAATCAGCTGTGGTAGAACGTTTTTGAGCCTGCCCCATTCTTCATCTGGAGTCACCGGAGTCGCGCCTGGACGGGTGCTTTCGGCACCGATGTCAACCCAAGTTGCACCCTCTGACATGAGTTTTCGTGCGTGGGTGAGCGCCTTCTCAGCATCAAAAAACTGCCCCCCGTCGCTGAAGCTGTCGGGGGTCACATTCACAATGCCAAGTAGTTTTGGGTTCATGGTGCTATGGTACGCCACTTGCGGCTTGCTTGCAAGTTGCGGTCTTGGGGCATATAATGAACACACAATAACCCAATTTCACATGGCAGAACGAATGAAAAACCCAATTGGCTGGATCGATATTCCGGCACTAGACCTCGACCGAGCAGAGGCGTTTTATACGGCATATTTTGGTTTTGCGTTTGACCGTAAGCCAACCAGTGAAAGCGGGTATACGATGAGCTGGTTCCCGATGGACATGAAGTCATATGGCAGTGGTGCCACGCTGATGCACGGAGAATCATATGTGCCGTCAAAAACGGGTATGCTGATGTATTTTGAGGCGCCAGAAGAATCAATTGCAGTATCACTGGAAAAGGCAAAAGAGCAGAATGTGACGGTTATAATGGGCAGTACGTCAATCGGGGAACATGGCTTTATGGCGATTTTAGAGGACAGTGAGGGGAATGCAATTGCGATTCATAGCATGAAAGAATAACCACAAAAACGACTTTACGAACCGGTTGTTGCTGCCTATACTACGCCTGATGAGCGAATATAAAGCTAGTAATATTCAGGTCCTAGAGGGGCTTGAGCCGGTTCGGAAGCGACCAGGAATGTACATTGGTTCGACTGATGTGCGCGGTCTGCACCACTTGGTGTGGGAGGTCGTGGATAATAGTATAGATGAGGCAATGGCAGGCCACGCCGATGAGATAATCCTTAAAATTCATGCAGATGGCAGCCTGAGTGTGAGTGATAACGGGCGAGGAATTCCGGTTGGAAAGCACCCAAAAACCGGTTTGAGCACGGTCGAAACGGTGCTGACAGTTTTGCATGCGGGTGGGAAATTTGGTGAAGGCGGGGGATATAAAGTGAGTGGAGGGCTGCACGGTGTGGGGGTCAGTGTGGTAAATGCCCTGAGTGATAAAGTTGAAGTGACAGTGCACCGTGATGGTGGCGAGTACTTTGTGTCTTTTGCAAAGGGAGTGCCGGTCGAGCCACTAAAGAAAGTAGGCGACAGCGATCAAACAGGAACAACCGTGCGTTTTTGGCCAGACGGGAGCATTATGGAAACAAAGGATTTCATTTGGTCGACTATTAAAAAGCGAATTCGTGAGCAGGCATATTTAACACGGGGCATTACCTTGACCATGTTTGATGCTCGTGAAGGCCAGGAGGCTGCGTGCCAGTTTTATTTTGAGGGAGGGATTAAATCATTTGTGCACCACCTAAATGAAGGCATCACCACGTATGGTGGCATTATGCATTTTATTGGGGAGGAAAAAGACACCACATTTGAGGTCGCATTGCAGTACACCAGTGAGTTCCGAGACCGTGTGCAGTGTTTCGCAAACAACATCGCAACGCCAGAAGGAGGAACGCATTTGACGGGGTTCAAAGTTGCACTTGCTCGTGTACTTAATAAGTATGCACGAGAACAAAATTTGCTCAAAGAAAAAGATCCCAGTTTTACTTCTGACGATGTGCTGGAGGGCCTAACGGCAGTGGTTTCTGTGAAAGTTCCAGAGCCCCAATTTGAGGGGCAAACTAAAGGAAAACTGGGGAATAGTCATGTGAGAGGAGTGGTAGAGCGGGGGATTGGGAAGACGCTTGAGGAGTATTTGATGGAGAACCCAAAAGAGGCGCGGCTGATGATTGATAAATGCGCACTGGCTACGCGAGCGCGTTTGGCAGCGAGAGCGGCGCGAGAGACGGTCATCCGGAAGGGCGCTCTGGAGGGCGCGAGCCTGCCTGGGAAGTTGGCAGATTGCAGTAGTAAAGATCCGGCGACTTCAGAACTGTTTATAGTCGAGGGGGATAGTGCGGGAGGTTCGGCCAAACAAGGGCGCGACCGAGACAGTCAAGCGATTTTGCCGCTGCGAGGGAAAATTCTTAACACCGAAAGCTGCCGGCTTGAGCGAATGCTGGCGAATAATGAAATCAAAAATTTGGTTATTGCAATGGGGGCGGGCATCGGCGATACCTATGAGCAAGGTAAGCTGCGGTACCACAAAATTGTGATTATGACGGATGCGGATGTTGATGGTGCGCACATCCGTACGCTGCTGTTGACACTGCTCTATCGGCACTTTAAGCCGCTCGTTCAGGCGGGACACATTTTTATTGCGCAACCACCGCTTTATAAGCTCAGCAAGGGGAAAAAGACGTGGTACGCTATGACAGATGAGGAGAAAGATGAAATCATGGCAGAGCACGAGGTGAAGGGCGAGAATATGCAGCGATATAAGGGGCTGGGGGAAATGAACCCAGAGCAGTTATGGGAAACCACAATGGACCCTGAAACGCGAACAATAGCGCAGGTGACGATTGAAGATGCAGAAAAAGCTGATCACATCTTCCGAGTGCTGATGGGAGATGATGTTGCAAGCCGCCGGAAGTTTATCCAGACACATGCCAGCGAGGTAAAAGATCTAGATATCTAGCCACGATTTGTTCCACGCAGCTTCCCACTTTGCGCGCTTCCAAAGTGGTGAAAGTGCATTCCAAAGCAGAAGCTGAAACCGCTTGAGCATTGCTTTTGTGCCAGTCGGAACGAGTGAAATCTCTGGGTGGAGCGACTGAAAAATGAATGCATTTTTTCGTGCAGAGGCTGCATTTTTTCGTGCAGAGGCCAGCGTGTGCGGGTGATCATGCTCGACGATTATGGTTGGCTCGTAGACCAGTTTCATGCCCTTTTTGTACAACCTATACCCTAGCTCTGTGTCCTCAAAACCCCATCCAGAAAAGGCATCAGAGAATTTTTCTTGTGCTAAAAATGAGCGTTTGAGGCTCAGATTTGACGTATAAAAATATCGCCAATCAGGAGTTTTGTGTGAGGTCAAATCACCAAATCGAAACTGCTTTGTGCGCCCTAGCCATCTGTGAAATTGGTTTTTTTCCAGCTCACTTGTCCACTTCACACAGCCGAGCAATGCGCTTTTTGCATCCATATTGTGCTCATGAAAATGGAGTGTCTTCGCTATCCAATTTGAGCATGGCGCGGTGTCGTCGCCCAAAAAGGCGATAATGGATCCGGTTGCTTTTTGTATACCAAGATTACGCGCAGTTGCCGCACCTAATTGTGATTGTGTTTGAAAATAAGACACACCAGAAAATTGTTTTTCTTCGATTTTTTTTCCATCAAAAATGACAATAGCTTCACATGTTTCGTCCCACTCAGGTTGCTCGGTCAGGCGCTGTAAAACCCACCAGAGCGACGGTCGCCCAAGTGTGGGAATGACAACCGAAAGGCGCATTAACGCTGTAGTAGAACGATTTCGCGCAGCTTCTGCCATTTCATTTTCTTGTTGCTAAAGCCCATGTCAGATCGCATACTGAGGAGTAACTGGAACATCAGTTTTTCAAATCGTTCTGGGGCAATATCATCAGAGCTTTTGAGGAGTTTTTGAAGCTCTAGAAGGGTTGCAATGACTCGGTCAGAGGACCACAAAGTTAGGTCAAATGATAGCATCCGAAGGGCTTCTTGGGCATCTGGGGTTAAGTCCATTACGCCAGGGCTGTAGACATCTGACAGCCAGTTTGTATATTCCTGATACACCCGTTTTCGGCGCGGCGCGTAGTCTTTTTGTAGGGCGCCGTTTTCATCTCGCAGCCGCAGGTTTTTGCTAATAGTCGAAAGCAGTGCAATGAGCAAGATGAGCCCAATGAGCCCGAGCACAAGTTCAGAGCTTTTGAGGTCCCCAATAAATGTCGTAATTGTGTCAAAAAGTGATGTCATGAACTGAGTATATCGCGTGGGTTTTGTTTGGCAAGTTCTTGTTTGTGCTTGTGTTTTGGTGGTGTTTCCTGTATAATATCCTGATGGGTATATGTCAGAAATGGCACAAACGGGGGGCGGCAATGTTGCTTGCAGTCGCATGCGCAAGCACTATGGCAACGCATGCGCAGTCGGTTCCTTTGGTCGTAAATTGGACCCCAAATCCACTACCGGCCAATACCGATTTTGAGCTACAAATTACCTCAAACAGCACCGGATTACTCCTGCAGGGTGTCAGTTGTACTATCAGTAATCAGTCAATTCCATTAACAGACACAGACGCTGACGGCACTTTTACGGGTTCGTTTGAGGGTCTTCCGACGGTTGAGCCAGTTGATGTTGACTGTACGGTAGTCGATGTGGCAGGTGTGACGCAAGTGTTTAACAGTGTTGCAACGATTTCACTGATCGACCAAGACCAAGACAATGACGGGGTTGGAGATAATACACTGGACCCAGACTCGACCACAATCGACGCTGATGGCGACGGTTTGTGGGATTTTGAAGAAGTAAATAATGTGCTATGTACTGACCGAACAGAGAACCCAATTGATATTTCTGCGGTGAATTGTGCAACCGATTTAACAGCGCAATATCCGGGTTTAATTCTTAACCCGAGCAGCCCAGACACCGACGGTGATGGTCTCTCAGACTATGAAGAAGTGACTGATCAGCTGTGTATTTCATCCGGCTGTGTGCCCATGCCTGGCGGGATTGGTACAAACCCAGGAAAGGCGGATACGGATAATGATTGCCTCAATGACTGGGAGGAATTAAATGCCTGCCGAAGCGACCAAAACCCATATGACCAAGGAGGCGCTGGGTGCCTGAGCGCCCGATTTGTGACAGGGCAAAGTGCGTACCTGAACCCAGAAGCAAACGACACAGACGCAGGAGGAGAATATGACGGAGCAGAAGTTGCCGCTGGCCGCAACCCGCTGCTGAACACAGATGACAAGCCAGATAGTCTGGGAAATGTGCTGTGTGCAGATGGTAGCACAACAGACGGAACAACGACCGGCACAGACACCGGAACGGACTCTGGTACAGACACCGGGACCGATACGGATAGCGGAACAGATGGAGGTGTTATCCCTCCAGACACAGACGACAAAGCCGACAGAGACGGTGACGGATTGCTGGACTGGGAGGAATTAAACGGCTGTTTTGTTTCATCATACGCCGACCCTGACTTGCCACTGACTTATCCAGATGACTGTGCAAGCGACTTTCCGGATTATGACGGAGACGGAGTACCAGATTTGACAGACCCGTTTGACTTTGACAGTGACGGAGATGGAGTCTCTGACTTCGATGAACTGCGGGCATTTAACGGTTCATTGACTGATCCGAATAACATCGACACCGATAACGGGGGGGTTAGCGATGCAGACGAGGTTTCCAACGGCACAAACCCATCTGACCCAGCTGATGACATTTTTATTCCCGCAGGTGAGTTCGCGGTGGTCAAAACGGCATTGCAACCAACCATACAGGAAGGGGAAATGGTGGAGTACACATTGACCGTGCAGAACCCTTTCACAGAGCCAGTTCTTGACTTCATTGCGCTTGATCCTTTGCCACTTTCTATGGCATTTGTCAGCACACCAAACGCGGCTAATGTAGGCGTTTCAACGGACCCCTCAACAGGCGGAGATGTTGTCAGTTTATTCTTTGACTCGTTGCCCATTGGCATTACCACCGTGAAGTTTACAGCCCAGCTGATGACCGACCCA
>JAHDDZ010000012.1 GCA_020629095.1 Candidatus Altimarinota bacterium
TAGGGGGCACAATTAACCTAGAGCGCAGTGCGATAATCGGCCAAGACCGAAACGCTGGTCACTATGTGACAGGGCATATCGACGAGCGTAGCACAATCATCTCCATCACAAATGAGAGTGACTACAAACGCGTTCGTGTCACTCTGGCAGATGCTTTTGCGCGCCTTGTGGCCGAAAAAGGATCGATCACTTTTGACGGAATTGCACTGACCGTGGCGGCCCTTGGAGACACCTGGCTGGAGGTCTGCATCATCAGCCACACATGGAAAACAACCACTCTGGCGAATGTGCAAGTGGGCGATTTGCTCAATACAGAATATGATATTATGGCAAAATATGCCACGCGACGAGAAGCTCTAAATGCAGTCTATGACAGTGAAAAATGAAGTGCAATGGCTGCAAAAATGTGCTAAGATAGCGCAACAAATTGACCCCCACGCGGTTACTCCAAACCCGCGAGTTGGGTGCGTTGTCGTGCGAAATGGGCAGATAATCGCCAGTGGCGTGCACGAAAAATGGGGAAACTCACACGCCGAGCAAAATGCGCTGAAGGGCCTATCGCAAGCGGAAATAGCTGATGCCACGGTCTATATTTCGCTTGAGCCATGCGCCGAAAAACCATATAAAAAAACGCCTGCATGTTCGCATCTGCTGGGTGATCTAAAACCAAAACGCGTTGTCTGTGGCAGCCTTGACCCTCTGTGGAACGGGCAAAACATCGACTGGCTAAATAAAAATAGAGTCCCAGCGGAGTACATTTCAGAGCCAAGTTGTGAAAAAATTTCGCCGTTTTTTATGCATGGGCAAACCACAAAACGCGCTTGGGTCACCCTGAGAATGGCCCAAAGCCTGAATGGCAAAGCCACCAACCCGCACGAGCGGTGGACGAGCTGCCCCGAAAGTCGGCGGCGCGTGCATATTTTACGCAGTCTGCACGCGGGCATTTTGACCACAACGGGCACAGTACTGGCAGATGACTGTCACCTAAATACACGCTTGCAGAGTTGCGATACGCCCTATCCAGCATCTGACGCAGAAGTGATCGTGCTCGGAAAAAGGAAGATAAACCCATATGCGAATGTACTGAAGTATGACCGAAAAGTGCACTCTTTACCGAAAATTGAGATGGAGCAATTGCCAGTGTGGGCATATGAAAATGGTATAAACAGCCTGATGACGGAGTGCGGTTCGCGTGCCGCAGGCTCTTTTTTAGCGGCTGACGTGGTCGATGAAATCATCACTTTTGTGGCGCCAAATGTGTATGGAAGCGGCCTCCCGTGGTTTTCTGATTTTCATGGACTCGATGATTTTACGCTGACAGATGCCCACAAATGCGGCGACGACGTGCTGCTGCGATATGTCAAAAAAGCGCATTTGCCGTCGCCCTGGCAACGCGGTACAATAGACCCGATATTGCCATGATTCACTTCTCCATCCGCACGCCAGACGACTTCCACACGCACCTGCGTGACGACGCCCGAACGCCCTTAGCGACTGCCCACACAGCCGCTCAGTTTGGCCGCGCAATGTGCATGCCAAACCTCGTTCCGCCGGTCAGAACGGCTGCAAAAGCGATGGAATATCAGTCACAAATTATGAACTTTGTGCCCGATGGAAACAGCTTTTTGCCACTCATGACGCTCTATTTGACAGAGGAAACGCCGATTGTCGAGATTGAAAAAGTGGCTGCAAATGACTCAATTTTGGCCTTCAAGTTGTATCCTGCAGGCGCCACAACCAACAGCGACGCTGGGGTCAAAAACTGGAAAAATGTTCTCCCACAGCTGCAAAAGATGGCTGAGCTGGGTGTTCCGCTGTGCGTGCATGGCGAGGTGACAAATGCAGAAATTGATATTTTTGACCGAGAAAAAACGTTTTATGCAGAAATTGCCCCACGGATTTTGGACGCCGTGCCAAATCTGAAACTCATCTGCGAGCACATTACCACCGCCGAAGCGGCTGATTTTGTGCGCTCTAGCGGGGCAAATGTCGCGGGAACCATCACCCCGCAGCACCTGCTGCACAACCGAAATGCGCTGCTAGCTGGGGGCATTCGGCCGCACTTTTATTGCCTGCCAGTACTGAAACGCGAGCGCCACAGAGCCGCTTTAATTGATTTGGCGACGAGTGGTTTTGATCGCATTTTTGCGGGAACTGACAGCGCCCCGCATGCCCAAAATGCGAAGGAAAGTGCCTGTGGCTGTGCGGGGTGCTACACTGCTCCTGTTGCAGTCGAGCTGTATGCCGCGGCATTTCATAAAGCTATTAACTTAAGCAATACCAAATCACAGAAGATTTTTAATGATTTCATGAGCACAAATGGTGCTCATTTTTATGATCTAAAACTCAATGAAGGCACTATGGAATTAAGACAAGAGGGGCAAGAAATAGAAAATAAATATGTGCTAGTAGATGAAAATGAGCTGGTACCACTGCACGCCGGCGAGGTAATTGGGTGGTGGGCAATTCGAAAATAAAATAAAAAAGGAATATGAAGTATAATATACAGACGCCAAGTGGCTTTCCAGAGTGGTCACCAAAGATGGAATTAGTTCACCAACAGTGGCTTCAGATTGTTCGAGATGTTTTCACGTCTCATGGATTTCCAGTTCTTGACACGCCCCTGTGTGAACGAGTTGAGAACCTGACCGCAAAAGGCGGAAATGCAAAAGAAATGTATGTGTTACAGCGGTTGCACGCCGCCAGTGATGATCCGCCCAAGTCGGTTGCGCTGCGGTTTGACCACACCGTGCCGCTTGCGCTCTACATCGCCCGGCACCGAAATGAACTCGCGTTTCCGTTTCGGCGGGCTGCTGTGGGGCCTGTTTTCCGGGGTGAGCGCGCACAAAAAGGCCGATATCGGCAGTTCACGCAGTGTGACATAGATGTAGTCGGCAATGGCAAATTGAGTCTGGAAGCCGACGCAGAGGTCATCGCGGTCATGGCTGAGGTGCTGGAAAAGCTCGGCATTGGCGACTTTGTAATCCGGATTAATAATCGAAAGTTTTTGCAGGGTTTCGCTGAAAAATTAGCAATAACTAATTTTAGTAAGTTTTTAGATATTATTGATTCTGCTGATAAATTAGACACCTCTGAGTATTGGCGCTTAGACGAACTACTTACTAAAATCGGCGCAGGCGAGGAATGGAAGCTAACATATATTAAATCTCTTTTAAATAGTATTAAATACAAAGGGAAGGACCAATTTCAAAAAGGTCTTGATTTTATTGAAAAGTATCAACTAGAACAATCTCCATCTAATGATCTTATGAAAGAAGGCTGGCAAGAGCTAGATGATCTCTATGATTTACTGATTTCGATGGGAGTCAATATGGATAGGATTGCGCTTGATGTAAGTATTGCACGCGGTCTTGACTACTATACGGGAACCGTGATGGAGACGCATTTGGTTGGTAAAGAGCAAATCGGAAGCGTTTGCAGCGGGGGGCGATATAATGATTTGGCCGAGACATTTAGCAATGCAGAAATGCCTGGAGTCGGCATGAGTATTGGCCTGACACGATTACTGAGCATGGCGAGTCTGCCTGATTTTACTCTATCTATGGTGGATATTGTGGTCGTGGCGATGAGTGAAAACGAGCTGCCAGTTGCATATGCAACCGCGCAAAAGTTGCGAGACAAGGGCAAAAAAGTGGTGGTCTACAACGGGCACAACGTAAAATGGAAGAAGATTGAGAAGTACTTGAAGGGCATAAACGCAGGCGCAAAGTGCAACATCGGCGGGCAAGAGGTCACAAAAAAAACGGCTATAGTACAAATGCTGAACGGCGGAGAAGATTATGAGATTAGCCTCGGGGAATAGAAAAAAAGCGCCCAAACATGAGCGCATTTGTTTCTCTTCATCTGGCTCTGACCAGCGCTATGCCACTCTATGAATGACATAAAACCAATAGAGACTACCCCAATTTACCCCCGAGGAGCCATGTCGATTACCGCTGCAGGCGCGTCAATAATCACATTTCGGGCAGGTGCAATGGGCTCCCTCTCAATTGGTTCAGCTACAACATCAACCACCGTGGTCGCAGTCACTGGGGCCTCCAACTCATTTTCAAGCGCAAACAGCAGCGCGTCCCATGCCTCTGGGTCAGCGCCTTCCGCTTTCATCAGCATGGCCGCATTTTGGAAAGATTCAAGTCGAGCTGCGTCTTGCATTGCTTGCGAATAAGCACTTTCTTGCATCATCTGACGGCTCTGCAGCTTTTCAGCAAACACGTCTTTCATGGCCCGACCAGGCTCTGCGAGCATCACATCAGACGGTCGCGGAGTTGTTTTTGTCGCTGTTTCAACTACTGCCGCATCACCAAATGCACTTGCCTGAGTCGCGGTTTGCGCCTTGGGCATAATGTTTTGCGTGCCAAACCCAACCATGGTTCCGCCGATAATTGCTAGCGCAAGTGGCGCCATTTTGTGCCGAGTAATTCTCTGAATGATCCCCATCTGTAAAATTGTTTAAATCAGCTCATCATAGTTATATAAAAAGGCTCGTCAACCAAAATAGGTTGCAGAGTCGACACAGATTGTGGAAAAGTAGAAACTACGACTGTAGCGTTTTCAGTCGATTTTGCTGGTCAGACAGCGCCAGCGCGTCAATTATTTTCCCAATATCTCCGTTCATTATTCCAGCAATATTATTAAAATTTTGCTTGATACGATGGTCTGTCACGCGGTCTTGCGGAAAGTTATAGGTCCGAATTTTGTCACTGCGGTCCCCCGCACCGATGCTCGCCAGCCGCACCTCGCCCAGAGCTGCGCGACGGGCTTCTTCTTGCACTGCATACAGCCGCGCGCGCAGCACCTTAAACGCCTTGTTTTTATTTTTCAGTTGGCTCTTTTCATCTTGGCAACTAACCACAATACCACTTGGGCCGTGGGTTAATCGCACTGCACTATCGGTCGTATTCACGCTCTGGCCGCCGTTTCCCGATGCCCGAAACACATCAACCCGCACATCCGCAGTGTTGATTTCAACCTGCTCATCTTCGACCTCTGGCATGACCACGATGCTTATCGCGCTAGTGTGGATGCGCCCCTGACTCTCCGTAGATGGAATCCGCTGCACGCGGTGCACCCCCGACTCGTACTTTAACCGACCATACGCCCCATGTCCCTTTACCTGAAAAATAATCTCTTTAGTTCCCCCGCTCTCATTTGGCGACTCTGACATAATCTCTGTCCGGAATCCAGATTCTTCCATAAAACGCAACAACATGCGGCTTGCCTCCTCTGCAAACAGCGCGGCTTCGTCGCCGCCAACACCAGCTCGCACCTCGACAATAGCGTCATTTTCGTCTTCTGGATCAGTCGGAATTAGTGCCAGTTTCAGCTCCTCCTCAATTTCTGGCAGGGTACTTTTGGCCTCGTCCAGTTCTATTTTTGCCAGCTCCAGCATTTCACTATCAGACTCATTTTGAAGCAATTCCTCAGCATCTGCTTTTTGGTTCAGCAGCCCCACATACCGCTTTGCCAGAACCATTTTCGGCTCCAACGCCTTTTTCTTTTGCGCCACTTTTGTCGCGGCCTCGTGGTCATTGTACACCTCCGGATCGCTCATTTGCGCGTCCAAGTCCGCATATATCGCCAGTACCTCCTGCGCTTGTTTTCTCATCAAAGCCATGGTATTGAATAAGCCATTTTTGTCTACTAAAAAGAGACAGCACAGACGAGCCATGCCATCACTTTTGAGGAAAAATAGAAAGATCTACTATTTCTTTCTCTCATAAAGAGGAATCCCAAGCTGGCTTACAAATTGTAGTTCCAACTTATTATCACCTCTATAGTAAAATCTTGCCCACTGCTTGCCCCTATTTAGGGCAAGAGCAAGACCACCCATTATATTGGGGTTCCCGCCAGAAGTTCCTGGCTTCAGCATTTGCTGTTTTCTCTCTCCAAGGCCGTAAACGGCACCAATAAGTGCTGGTGTTACTGCTGCCTTTTTTGGGTCCCAGAATGAATATTGGGCGAACCCATATACGTCCCCAGAAAGGAAGCTAAATCCTCCTGCGAAGTAAAACCCGGAATCAAAGCCGATTCCGAACTCCGCATTCATCAAGTTCCCAAGATAGTAATCCCAAGAACCAGAATCTAAACTATTTGTTGCCGTTGGCGACACAAGCGCCTGTGCAACGACTTTATCTACTTTCCACTGAGCAGAAAGTGAAGTAAAAGAAACAGAGAATACAAGAATAAAAAATAGATGTTTCATGAAACATATTTTTTTGTCGTGATAGCAGAATAGTCTGCACCTCGCCTGCATATTTACAAGCAAGGTGCAAACTACTCTATGGCTGTCTGTGCTGTAAAAGAACGCCTCTGCACTATGTGCTAGTGACACATGGGTCAGAGGATTGTCTTATTATAATTGATATATATATTGTCAATGTGTATAATAAAAAGTCTGTTTTTCACTTGTCAAAGAATATACTTTAAGTAGCCTCTGGATGAAAGTCAATCCCCCTATGAAAAAAACTCCCCTCCTTGTTTGCGCCCTTTTCCTAACGGCTTGTGGCGCTGCACCAGCGGCATCTGATAGCCAAATGGGCAAAGTTGAAGAACCGCCGGTTGTTGCCAAAAAGCTGGACGTAACGCGCTTTGGCGCCTGGCAGCCCAGCAGCGACCAAACCATTTTGGGGCAGGTTAAGGCCGGCGCCGAGGTCACCGTTGTCTCTGACGTGGGCGGCCAAGTGCAGGACCTGCGCGCAGAGCTGGGGCAAAAAGTCCGCAAGGGACAGATTCTTGTGCGGTTTGACCGCAACGACTCGCTCAGCTTGGTGCAATACAGCAACGCGATTAATAACCTCCAGGCCACAAAAACGACCGCAAACCAGGCGATTACATCAGCCAAAACGCAGCTGGAAACAGCGAAAACAACCACAGAGCAGTCTATAGAATCAGCCAAAACACAGCTGGAAACAGCCAAAAAGACCGCTGAGCAGCAGATAGTAAACGCAGAGCTGGGGCTAGAAAATGCCCAAAAGAGCGCAGAAGCTCAGCTTGACCTGGCCGAGGAGTCTGTGCGCGCGGCAACAGAGGCGATTGATGAGTTGAAAAATGTGCAGCAAACACAGATTGAAAGCAACTTTGCGCAGCTAAAAAATGGAACTGCGAGTATGGAAAGTGTGCTGCTGAATGCCGAAAGCTGGCTTCAGGAGGTGTATCAGCTGACTGATAGATTTGAAAGTCGGGAGAGTGATTTGGCACTTTTACAGATTGGGAACGGCGACAAACTGGGGCAACGCGATATGAAAAACCGTGGGGTTCAATTTGAAAATCGACCACAGCTGAGCGAGTTTGCCCTGGCTGAAACCAGTAATGAAGCGATATCAAAGCGGTCGGCCTTTCGGCAAAAAGAGTCAGAACTGGCGCGTGAGCTGATGATCGGCACGCTTCAACTCATCCGGAACACAAACACAAATCAATACTTTTCAGTCAGTGACAGAGCTCGATTTGGTGGCGTCGCGGAGGGATTTATTACGCAATTGGAAGCGCAGATTTCTCAGATTGAGGCGCAACAAAAAGCCATTGCGGCACTGCCAGCAAGCCACCAGCAAGCCACTGAAAGCGCCCTGTCGCAGCTGCGCCAAGCGCAAGTGAATAAGGAAAGTACCGAGAAAAATATTGAGACGCAAATCGCTCAAGCGACTGAAAATATTAACACGGCAGAGGAACAAAAAAACGCGCAGATTGCCCAACTGGAGGAAGGAATAAAATCAGCTGAGGCAAGTGCAGAACAGCAAATTGCCCAATCAGAAGAGGCTGTAAAATCGGCCCAGGCAAATGCAAAACAACAGATTGTGGCCGGAGAATCACAGATTGCTGTGGCAGAAATAAACGCCAGCGACTTGGATGTTTCAGCTCCGTTTGGTGGGCTAATAACCGAAATGCTGACCGAGCAAGGCCAGACAGTACAGGTCGGGTCACCGCTGATGAAGATGATCGCAAGTGGCGAAAAGCCAGTGCTGCAGGTCACTTTGACCGCTGACCAAGTGACCGCGATGGAGAAGGCAAAACGCATAGAGATAACCTATCCAAGTGGAGAAAAACAAAGCCTGCGCGACATTTCTTTCACGTCGCAGCTGAACCCCCAAACTCAAAAAATGACTGCAGAGTTGCCTATCAGCAGCTTGCCAGCTGGTGTTAGCGTGGGGAGTTTTGCCCGAGTTTCGATTCCGGTTGACGAAGGCAAAAGTATGGTGCCGCTGAGTGCTGTGGCCTTTGAACCAGAAGGCCCAGAGGTCTTGGTGCTGAACAATGACGGCAAAGCCGCACGACGAAAAATAGAGATTGGGGCGCTGTCAGGCACAGCAGTTGGCGTCACGAGCGGACTCAAAAAAGGAGATATTATCATTACGCAGCGCAACCGCGCGACCGCTGGCGAGTTTATAACCCCTGCTCAATAATGACCGGAATATGGACACTGCTGCTGCGAAGGCCCCGAATTGTGTGGATGATTATCGGTGCGCTCCTCATTTTTGGAGGGCAGGCCTGGAGCTCAATTCCGCGCGAGACAGCGCCTGAGGTTGAGATTCCGACGGCGACCGTAACAACTATTTGGCCCGGGGCTGGGGTAAACGAAGTCGAGACACTGGTGACAGACGTGCTTGAGCGAAAAATAGATGGGATAGAAAACTTGCAGCAATATGACTCTGTCAGCCGTCGTGGTGTCAGCATAATCAGTATTGAGTTTCAGAGCGGAACCGACATGACAGAGAATGTAAACAACCTGAAAGACCGAGTTGACGCAGCCAAAGGCGAGTTGCCAAGCGAAGTACCAGACGACCCAACAGTGGCCGAAATCAGCATTTCTGACTCGCCCGTTTTGAGCTTAACAATGAGCGGAGACTATGCTTGGAGCGACCTGCGGCGTTTTGCACAAGTGGTCGAAGACACCCTTGAAACAGTCGGCCAAGTCAAGCGCGTGAGCGTGAGTGGAGCTCCTGAGCCTGAAGTGCAGATTTTGTTGGATCCGCTGAAAATGGAGGCGCTACAAATCAGCCCCGGCACAGTCATAAACGCCATTCGGGCATATGACACAGAGGTGCCGCTGGGGCAAGCAAATATCGATGGGCAACAAGTCGAGCTGAGCATTTCAAGTCAGCTTGAAACCGTTTCTGACTTCTTAGAAATACCAGTTGGGGGCGACCCAACCAGCGTCATCAGCTTGTCAGAAATTGCCACGGTGAAGCGGTCTTTTGCCGCTTTTGAGGTGCAAAGCTTTTTTACAAAAGGCGCAAACGCGAACCCAGCCGTTAGCATTGACGTAATTAAATCAGCAACCAAGGGCAACGCGATTGTCATGGTAGAGGAAGCACTGGCCGCGCTAGAGGAACTGAAAGAAAGCGGGGCGATTCCTCCGCTGGTTGACATGACCGTGACCTATGACCGAGCAGATGAAATTCGCGATAGCCTCGGCACCCTGACAAATAGTGGTGGCCAGACTCTCATCCTCATTATGTTCGTCATGTTGATTGCCCTTGGGTGGCGCGAATCCTTTTTGTCTGGGGCATCTATTCCCCTCAGCTTGCTCATTGCCATCATCGGGCTTTTGGCCATGGGCGAGTCCTTTAATGGCATCAGCCTGTTTGCGCTGGTATTGGCGGTTGGGCTACTCGTTGATAATTCCATTATCATCGTAGAGGGCCTTAATGAAGGAATCGAGCGAGGCCTGACGCCATATGATGCTGCGGTTGAGACAATCCAGACATTCCGCTATCCCATTTTGACGGGTACCCTAACGACCATTTTTGCATTTTTGCCCATGCTGTTTTTCATCACGGGAATCAGCGGAGACTACATTTCCATCATCCCCATAACGGTCAGCCTAGTACTGGTGGGGGCTTTTATCGTCAGCTTATTTTTACTACCGGCCATTGGGGTCGCGTTTTATGACACAAAATCAACCGGCTTTTTCCTCAGTCGCTGGGGTCTGCTGTTCTACAGCATATGGGGCATTTTTGCAGTCATACAACTGCTGACTGGCAGCTGGCAGCCGCTGGCTACCTGGGCGAGCCTCATTCTCATTGGCGGTGCCCTTTATGGCCTGCGGTGGCTGATTGGGCGGTTTGGAAACCCCCTCACATTTGACTGGGCGGCATGGATAAACCCTAAACCCCGTTGGCAAAGAATCGCCCTACTCCTGATCCTATGGGCCATTTTAATAATCGGCATTGTGCTGGTACTGCAGTGGAATCCGGGCATATTGGCCTTTAAGTGGATCGCCCTCGCGCTGCTTGGGCTGTTTGGGCTCAGTTTTGTGAATGCGCAATATAAGCAGTTTTTAAACTGGTGCTATAGAGTCTATCCGATTTGGATGGAGAAAATATTAAACAGCGGCTGGAAGAACGGCCTTGTGGTGCTGGCCAGCGTGGTTTGCTTTGGTGGGGCGATGGGACTGGTCGCGTCAAAAGCCGTACCCGTCGAGGTGTTTCCGGCATCTGATTTTCCCTATTTTGCTGGTGAGCTAGAGCTGCCAGAGGGCACTCCCCTCGAGGAAACTGCCAGCTACATTTCGCTCATTCAGCAGACTGCCGCCGAGTATTTTGAAAGCAATGAGTCAGCCACGCCATGGCTCGAGTCTATCACGTTTATTGCGGGGGGGCGCAGTACGCTGGTGC
The DNA here is from genome assembly GCA_020629095.1 of Candidatus Altimarinota bacterium. Classification (GTDB taxonomy): domain Bacteria; phylum Patescibacteriota; class Gracilibacteria; order UBA4473; family UBA4473; genus JAHDDZ01. The sequence continues at coordinate 10,632 of JAHDDZ010000012.1, forward strand.
AAGAGATCGGCGACGTGCGCGGCGGGTCTGAGCCGAACCTCCTCGGGATGAGTTTTGAGCTGACAGATGAGGAAATTCGCGGGGTAAAAAGCTATGATGTGGCGGAGCAAATTGAGGAAAATATTGTAGCACAGCTGCCTGATTTTGCTAAGTTTCGAATCGTTGAACAAGAAGGTGGGCCCCCAACGGGTGCACCCGTTGAGGTGCGTCTGCAGGGCGACGATATTGCTCGGCTTGATGCACTGACCAGCGCACTAGGAGCAAAACTAAAAACTATAAATGAACTGGAAAATGTGCGCGACACCCGTGCTGAGAAAGTCGTGCAGGTGACCTGGCGGTTTGATCAGGCGGTCATGCAGCAGTTTGGGCTGACGCCTGGTGCCATTACTGGTGCAGCACGAGCCGCAGCCGAGGGCAGCACCGCAATGACGATAACTGAAGGGGAAGACGAGATTGATGTGGTGCTGAAATATGACTGGGGAAACGGAAAATGGAGTGATCCAGATTCGCTTGATCTGATTGGCAGCACGCCGATTGTGACCCCCAACGGAGCTGTTGTGCAGCTAAACCAAGTCGCTACGCCAGAGATAAATGGAAGAATATCGCAGGTGAGTCACCGCGACGGAAACCCGATCTTAGCAGTGCGCGCCGACCTGCCACAGGGCATTACGGCCAGCGAACTGGCTGACCAGGTGCAGGTGGCGATTGACCAGCTGGAGCTGCTGCCAGGTGAGTCTGTTGACATCGGCGGTGAAGCCGAAGAAGGTAATCGACTGATCAACGAAATGATACTAGCCATGAGCTTTGCGGCCCTTTTGATCCTCTTGGTTTTGGTCTGGCAGTTCCAGTCATTTCACCAGGCCGTCGTGGTTTTGTCACTGGTGCCACTCAGCCTTACGGGCGTGTTTGTCGGCTTTTGGCTGACCGGGCGCACCATCACTTTTCCGACAATGATCGGTATTGTGAGCCTAGCTGGGATTATTGTAAACGACGCAATTGTGCTGATAGACCAGCTAAATAAGCAACCAACCGACCCAGAAAATCCATATGCAGGGTGGATCAGAGCCGGCGTCAGCCGGTTCCAGCCCATCTTACTGACCTCAATTACGACCGTGGTGGGCATGCTGCCGCTCAGCCTAAGCGACGAAGTGTGGGGTGGTCTCGGGTTTGCCATCATCTATGGCATGGCGATTTCCACCATACTCTGCCTGGTTTTGGCTCCGTGCTTGTTACGCCTATGGAATGACATTGTGCGGCTGCGTGACTGGGTATGGCAAAAAGTGGTCGAGCGCCCAGTTCCCGCAACCCAAACAAACTAGTCCTCTGTGCTGTTTTCTGGCTTGGTTTCCCACAATCGGCGCATATCGCGCAGCGCCCGCATCTTGATTATCCGGATATTCCCCTCAGATTTTCCCGTAATTTCAGAGATTTCTGCGTGGGTTAAATCTTGCAAAAAACTCATCTCGATGATGTCACGCTGGCCGTTTGGCAGCGTCGAAATGGCATCGTGCAGGCGTGTGCTCAGCTGCGCCCGCTGATATTCCTCCAGTGGCGTTTCGGGCGTGTCGCCCATGCCGTCAACCAAGCTCGGTAAATCCATGTCCTCCATGGGCGTTTCTGGCTTTTTCTTGCGGTAATAATCTACCACAACGGTCATGGCCACGCGCCAAAACCACGCCCGAAAACTCCCCCCCTCCTTTGGTGCATATGTCTGCAGCGACTGCGTGATCTTTACCCACACGTCTGACACCACATCCTCTATGTCCTCTCCGCTTACTCGGCGGGCGACATAGCCTCCCAACGGGTCTGCAAAATATCTATAAATATCTGTAAACGCAGATTCGTCCCCTCGCTGAGCAGCCAGAACTATCAAATCAGTGATTTCTTTTGGGGAGGTATCTATTAACTCTATTGTACTTATCAGGATAATTTGTCAACCTGCCGCATCCCATATTGGAGGATCAGTGCGGCAGCCGCATCGTCTGTTCGCTCATTGCTTCGGTGGATGGTTGTATTTCGCTCATCAACAAAATGCACCTGCACCAGAGGCACAAACCCATCTGCAAATTCCCTAATCTCTACTCCTTGCGGGGCTTCATCCCCCGTTGAGCTATATGAAATACCGATTGCCATATGCACTATTCCATACAGCTTAATCAGCTCTTTTGTGATTTTTTCCAGCTTGTGCGTTTCTGTTACAGAGTGCGAAAAGACCCCATTTCCGTCTGGGCTGAGCGCAATTCCACTCCACTTTTGCCCCCAGTCGATACCAATCCAGGCAGGCTTTTTCCCGTCATACGCCTTTCTGGCCTCGGCAGATTGCTGCAGCAAAAGCCCCTCTAGGTACTTTTTTTCCTTTCGGCTGCTTATTTTTCTCTCTGCCATGCGAAAAATGAACGAAGAACTTTTCCTCTAACGGCCTCATTCCACACGGCTCTTTCTTCAAAATACCAATTGTGCATGCCCCAAAAACGATCTGCATGGGTGCGCGGTTTTTTCAATTGAATCGGCAGCCCTTTCAGTTCTGCGGCAATCAGCGCGGCATAGGTTGGCGTGGCAATCGGCACCGCCGGCAACAGGTTGTCAATCCTCTTTGACAGCTCAAAAATGTCTTCCTGCGCCCCCTTTCTCTGGATGTCATAAATCAGTAAATCAATCCCATTATTGGTCAGATTACTCAGGTTTAAGTCACCCGATTTTTCGCTGTGCCACACGCCCAGCGTGTCAAAATTTGACCCGAAATTTTGCCCATAGAGCAGCACATCATATTCGCGCGCCTCCAGCGCCTGCAAGAACTCGTCTTGCGGCAGCGCCTGGAACTGCACGTCAATGTCTAATTCTGTTCGCCAGTGAGTGGCCAGCTTTTGCCCCATATGGGCATAAACCGCGGGCTCGCGCGACGTCAAAAATCGCAGCTGCAATGGCTCTTCACCCACTTTTCTCAGCTTGGTTTCTGAGTCATATCGGATGCCCCCATCTCGCAAAAGTGCCCGCGCGCCAGCCGGATCATATCCGCCTTTGCCGATAACTCCGTCAAAGAAAAATGGGCTCTCAATGGTGCCCCATCCATCCTCTATTAAATCCTTTTTGGGCACACTCAGTGCCAGCGCCTGGCGGAGTGCATTTCGTGCCATGTTGGGTTGATCAAGTTGAAAGAAAACTCCAGTCCACCGTGGCAGCACATAGCTCCGCTCGATATATTGCTCATGCATTCGCGCATTAAAAACCTTCAGCTCACTGGGTGGCAACCAGCTGAAAGCCGTGCTCCACTCTGGGTTTTTCTCAAAGAAATGGTAGTCTGGAAAGATAGTAAAAACCGCCTGTTCGATGTAGGGTGCCTTTTCATAGTAATGCGGATTTTTCTTAAAAAACAAGCGAATTGTGCCGCTGTCAGACGGAATTATCGAGCTAAGCATAAATGGTCCCGTGCCAGTTGGTGCCCTGTTTGATGGATAATCTGGGTCGGTAATTTCCTCTATGAACGCCCCAGTAAACGATTGCGCGTGCAAAACCGGCACAGTCAGTGCGGAAGGAAAATAGAAGTACGGCTCAGGTATTTCAAATGTGAGCGTCTTGTCGTCTAGCGCGGTTATGGTCGTGTACTCCATGAGCTCACGCAGCTGGGCGTTTTCAAAATCTGGATGCGCGATGACCGAGCTGTAAGTAAAAATAACGTCGTCTGTCGTGACCGAATCGCCATTGCTAAACGCCGCGGTTGACTTCAACGTGATCGTATATTTCGTGCCATCCTCTGAAACGCGATAGTCCGCCAGTGCGTCCTCTATTTGCCCCGTTTCTGGATTATACTCCAGAAGCCCCCGAAAGAGCAGTTTGTGAACTACCTGGTCAAGTGGCGTTGGCTTGCTGGCAAGTGGGTTTAGGTTGCGCAGTTCGCCGACGGTGGTCTCTGTATAGACCCCTCCAGCTGCTGGCTCAAATGACTGATGCATTCGAAAAAACTGACTGAACCGAAGGGCAAACCACCCCAACAGCAAAATCATTACAAACCCAAAACCAATCAATACATTCCGCGACGGGCGCATTGATTTTACTTGTTTGAGCTTTTGACGGGCGCCTCTTGGCAAAATTGGCATAGGCTAGCCAAGCATAAGATAAAGCCCTCCGCCAATCAACAAGACTGAAAGCAAGATAGTCAGTCGGTGCAAAACTTGGTCAGCGCCACGACGGGTCGCAACCAGTTCGTCACCCGAGTCAGAGCCACCAAGTGAGCCCAAACCAGCACTTTTTTGTTGCAGCAAAACAACCGCAATAAGCAAGACTGATACTACCAAGAAGTAAATTGTTTCCATTTTTTCACGTTAACTATGGTCAGATTGTAGGCAAAAAACGAGTTTACGCAAGGGAAAATCGACCTACCAAATATAAGAATCATAGATCCAGCTCAGCACTTTTTTGGTTTCGGTGAACCGGTCTCCGCTGCCCAAAATGACCGAAATGACCGCCTGCCCATTGTGCTGCCCGATGACCACAAGGCACTGCCCCGCGGCATATGTGTAGCCCGTTTTGCCCGCGCTCACATTTACGAAACTGCCGAGCAACTGGTTTGTTGTGGGCTTTTCGTGGCTAAACTGGCCGTCGACCGAGGTGCCAAAAAACTCACTTTGCCCGAGCATTTGTCGGGTGATTGGGTCGGCATAAACCAACTGAAACAGGCGAATAACTTCACGCGCGCTCATCTGATTTCCTTGGTCTACGACTTCTTCTAGACCCGTACTTGGATCAATGTAGGGCACCTCAATATCCAACCCCGTTGGGTTCACAAAACTGGCAGATGCAAGCTCCAGATCCTCCGTTGCGGTGCGGTTCATCTCGACCACAAAGGCCTCAACCGAGCCGCTGTGCGCCACTGCCAGCGTGACCGCAGCGTCATTTGCGCTGGGTACCAGCATGGCCTCCAGCAGGGTACCCACACTCAGCTCTTCATCGAGTAATAAATCAACCCCAGCGCCCTCTGTTTCAACCGCCACCTGAGGCACAAAAACCGTGTCGCTCAGCGCCATATCTCGGCGGATGATATAGGCCGTCATCAATTTGCTGATGCTCGCGATGAACTGCGGCCGGTCAGCATTTTGGCTTACAAGTTCTTTGCCCGTTCCCCAGTCAACCGACAGCAGCGCCATGTTGTCGTCGTCGACCAGCACAGGCGCAATGTGCCCCGTTTGCAACCGCGGCAGGCGCGTCAGCTGCATAATCTCACTTGGCGTTGGCGCTGGCACATCTGCCGGTTTTGGGGCAAACGCGGGCGTCGTCCCATAGCCCATAAATGCCATCAGTAAAAGCTCGGTCATGCCGCTTTGGTCACAGACTGCATGCCGTCTTTTTCATCTTTTACCATCCACCCAAGCGCAGAAATCTCATCTCGCAGAGCGTCACTTTTTGACCACTCTTTTGCGGCTCTGGCGGCTTTTCGCTGCTCCAGCAAGACCCTCACCGCATTTGGCACTTCTGTTTCAGCCTCGTCAATTTCCGCCAACCCAAGCGCAAAAATGGGCTCAAAATGATTATCAAAGAAGTGCATTATTTTATCTTTTCCCTCTTGTGATAACTGGTCATTATACATTAAATCATTCGCCAAACGCACAATTTCTATAACAACTGAAAGTGCTCCCATAATACCCAAATCAGTAAATAAATGAGCCATGTATTTATGCACTAATGGCTCTCCTATTCTTTCTATTACAGGATTATTTTCATAAAATAAATAGACTTGACTATTACCATTTCTACTATATTCTTTCAATTTATTATATGTTCTTTTAAAAAGCCGAATATTCGCCCGAGCCTCTTTCAGACTGTCAAAACTAAAGTTCATGGCCGTGCGGTAGTGCCCCTTTATCAGCGCGAGTCTAATCTCTGCCCCCGTCCAGCCCTCCGCCATCAGGTCACGAATCGTGTAAAAATTGCCCTTGCTTTTACTCATCTTTTCTCCGTTGACCAACAGGTGTTTGACGTGCACCCAGTGGCTCACGCTGGCGTCGCAGCTGCACTCGTTTTGGGCTATTTCACACTCGTGGTGCGGAAAAATCAAATCCTCTCCGCCTGTGTGCAAATCAATTTTGTTCCCCAAAAGCGCGGTGCTCATCACGCTGCACTCAATGTGCCAGCCTGGAAACCCCATACCCCACGGCGACTCCCATTGCATAATGTGCCCCTCGTCAGCCCTCTTCCAGAGCGCAAAATCAAGCGGGTCTTCCTTTTCTGTGTTCACGTCCACACGCTGCCCTGCATTTAACTTATCCAATGAGTTTCCGCTCAGCTCACCATATTTTTCAAACTTCCGCACACGAAAATACACACTGCCATTTGATTCATATGCAAACTCCTTTTCAATCAACTGCTGCGCCATTTTAATCTGCTGGGGTATCCACTCGGTTGCGCGGGGTCGGTGCGTTGGTGGTAAAATGTTCAGCGACTGCTCGTCCTCTATAAAATACTGCTCATACGCCTTCGCGATTTCAAACGGCGTCAGCCCCTCCTCTTTCGCCTTTTTCAGCATCTTGTCTTCTCCATCTGCGTCAGCTATGTCGTCATTTGTTAAGTGCCCTACATCCGTTATGTTGCTCACTTTTGTGACTTTGTACCCTGCATAAGTGAATACGCGAGCAATCAAATCACTCACTAAAAACGTACGAAAGTTGCCCACATGCGCAAAATTATACACCGTAGGCCCGCACGAATACATTCGAAGATGACGAGTTACCTTCTTATCTTTCGTTATTTTTTCATAAGATATTTTTGTTTTTTTACCTGTACTCGTATCAGTTAAATAAATATCTGGAATTACTTCTTCTTTATTAGTATTCATGTGACTACTTGCATCAATTGCTGCAGCCCCCAAATGATCCCAAATCGAACCCCATCAACTAGTAGCAAAACTACGATTGGCGCAAACGAAAAACCACCATAATTTGCCCATGCAAAGGGCTTATAGAGCGGTCGCACAATGCCCTCGAGCGCGGCACCAATCGGCGTGCGCTTTGCTGAAAACCAACTGAGGATGATATGAATCAAAATTGCCCAACTGATAAGATTGGCAAACAGGTTCACAAACCGCACCACAAAGCCAAAAATCCATTCTGTCATGACGAAACTGGATTATAATTATCAATAATTTCAATCAGTTTTTCTGCATATTCACCGATGAGCGGAAAGTCAACAAAACTGCGCATCATCCACAGCAGCAGCGCAACACCGACCGTCAACCCCAAAAAGTAGCCCATGCCCCACACAATGCCGTTGGTGAAGTTGCGCCAGAGCACCCGCGGCGCAGAGCCAGTAACCTGCAGTGTACGCTTCAGGCCGGTGCGGTTCAACAGTTCCTCTAGGTCATTTGCCGTCAGCTCGCGCGGCTCATCGGGCTCGGTTTTTGTGCGCTTAAATCGATCAAAAAAACTCATGCGCCTAGTATACACACCAATGAAAAAATGCAAAGGAAAGAGCCATAGACTCCTTCCCGCAACAGGCAGGTGGTCTATGGCATTATGCTTCTTCTGCTGGATCAGCCCATTCCATTTTGTACTTTACTGTAAATGTCCATACCATTTTGCTGTGCTTGTGTGGCATCCACTTATTACTTGGAATGCGACGCATGGTTTCACAAAAAGGTAG
>JAHDDZ010000069.1 GCA_020629095.1 Candidatus Altimarinota bacterium
GCGAGGGCTTCAACAGCACCTGATACTGCATAAAATGCCCTAATCTGTTGGGGTTATCGCCATATCGCCCATCAGCTGGTCGCCTTGAAGGCTGGACATACGCCGCCTTCCAAGGCTTCGTGCCTAATGAGCGCAAGGTTGTCGCCCAATGAAAAGTCCCCGCTCCCACTGGAAAATCAAGCGGTTGCAGAATCACACAGCCAGCATCAGCCCAAAAGGCATTCAGCGCACGGATAATTTCCTGCAATGTCATCTGGGAAGTGGGCATGAAAAGGCTGCTATTAAAGGGATTGCTTGCCGCTTTCTACCCCCTTCGCATCATCTGTTCAAGGCAGAAATACCGAAACTAAGCCTTACCCGTTCCGATATTCAAGGCACTAAAGGAAATGTTTGCCCGATCCGCTTCTTTTACTGTAATAAAAAGCTCCACACCATCCCCCACCAGTTTTGTTGAATCTTTGGTAAAGACAATAGTGTCATTGCTCGACTTGGCCGTATCGATAAATAATCGTGTATCATAGCCGATTTCACGAGCAAATATTGTAACGCGATCTTCGTTGATCATATCTAAGAGCGACCCGTCGGTTGCATTGATCGATGAAGAACCGTCAGTAGGGTATGTCCCTTCAGCATGCAGAGTAACCGCATTAAAAAACTGCTCCTTGGGGATGGTCATCTTGGCATGATAGACTTGATTCCCTGATTGACTTGGAGTCGCCGAAAAGTCACCCCGCGTCAGAGAGATTTTGGAAACATAACCACGTTGGTCTACTCCCCCGACATTTGCAACCGCCATGACAGAAAGAAAATCTTGCCGTTGTAGGCGTTTACCCTCTTCGTCTGAATCATCACGGCCAGTAAAGTCCGAAACATATTCCAGAGTGTCAAATTCAGCTTGTGTCAGCTGTTTGACTTCTGAACCGTTGATGGTTTGCACCGTATTCGCTGCATCTTTATAGGTCAAATAGCCTTCAGGAGCTGCCAGCTTGCTGCCAGGGTCTTTATCGGGATCATGCTTTGCATCTCCTGTTAGGCGCACAACATAGCTATCGGGTGTTTGGGTAGGAGAGCTATATTGATAATCAGCAATTCTCACAGAACTTTTCTTTGTGTCATTGCTATTGCTATCGTAACTAATGGTTTGGGCAAAATGCGAGGTCAGGTCTCCATTTTCGCTATAATTATTGATAAAGTCAGTCGCACCGCTGCCCGAATAGGCACCAAAAATTTGCGAATCCAAAGGCTTATTACTATTCGAGTAGGCAGAAAATTCAGTCTTTGTCTTATTGATGCCGAAAACTTTTTCCAGGTAAGCATTGTTCGCTGCAAGCTGGGCTTTTTGCCGCTTTGACCTCTGCTCACGCTGTTTTTCAAAAATTTTTTCTTGCGTGCTTTGGCGGCTGGATTCAAGTTTTCTATTAAATTCTGCTTCCTGACGTTTTTTTGCAAAAGCATCAATTTGCTGTTTTAGCCTCTCCTCAGAAATTTCCGAGCCAGCTTTAAGAGCATCGAAAAGCGCACTGTCATTGGAAAACGAAATACCAGGAATATATTTCATCTTACCATCGACGCCAACAAAGCCTTTTGGGCTGATCACATCCTGTAAAATTTTTGCCCTTTTATCCTGCTGGCCTAACTGTTGTGCAAGCGCCTGTAATTTCGGATTGTCCGACTGTTGCAAGCGCACCCGAAAAAGTCCGCCCAAACCAGTGTAACCACTTGAACCAGAGCCTGTAATATAGGATGAAGACATATCTGAGACCTTTCGGCTGTCGCTATAGTGTTCTACAATCGCTTTGATGTGCATTCTGCACAGCATTCTGTCTCTATAGGGTAACACAAAAATCAGACCAGCGCAAACAATACGAGGATATGCCTGTGAACAACCCGATTTACCTCACCGATCAAGCACTTTTGAAAGCTATTGCGCTCATGCGGCATAATGCCTCTGCTTTGGAAAAGCTTTGCGCCACCATGGAAAATGACAAACAAAACGACAAAAATTTAACACCTCAGGACTATGCCATTTTGCGGACAATCTCTTTGTATCCCAAGCTACGCACAGGCGAAATTGCACGCAAAATGGGCTTGAGCAAACAATCCTTGTCGCGTTACCTGAAACCCTTAGTGGATCATGGCTTTATCATCGAAGAACAAGACCCCAAGGATCGCCGCGCAAAACGTCTCTGGCTCTCGACAAAGGGCTTTGAATATTATACTGTCCAGCAGGATAAGGCTCTCAAAGCTTTTTACCATGCCTATCAAAAGGCTGGTATCTCAGCTGTTGAAGGATTTCACCAAGTCCAACAGGCTCTCAGCCAAGCTTTAGAATGATTTATTAGGAGTATCTCACCATGTCGAATATCACGGACTTTGCGCACCATCACGGCTTAATTTGGCAGGATGGCGAGCTGGTCAACTGGAATGATTGCAAATTGCATATGCTCACCCACTCGTTGCATTATGGCGGCACCGTCTTTGAGGGGCTACGCGCTTATAATTCAAAGATTTTTAAGCTTGAACAGCATACTAAACGCTTGCGGCATTCTGCGGATCTGTTAGGCTACTCCCTGCCCTTTACAGACGAGGAAATCAATCAGGCTTGCGAAGATGTCTTGAAGGCAAACGGAATCAAAGACGGCTATATTCGGCCTGCGGCTTGGCGAGGCTCAAAAGCCATGGGAATCGCGCATCAGAACAATCCTGTGATGATGGCAGTCGCGGCTTGGGAATGGCCGAGCTACTATAGCCAAGAGCAGCTTCTGAAAGGCTTGCGCTTACGCACTTCGATTTGGCGGCGGCCTTCCCCTGGGACAGCGCCCGTACATAGCAAGGTTTCTGGTCTGTATATGATCTGCACCATGGCGAAAGAAGAAGCGATG
>JAHDDZ010000070.1 GCA_020629095.1 Candidatus Altimarinota bacterium
GCTGGATGATGCAATGGCTGCGTGGGCGCTGAAATGGGGCTGGGATCAGGACACATTTCAAACTCCAGAGCAAGAACGCCGAAGAGAGGCGCTGGAGTATGAAAGTAGAACTATGGTGGGAAATGCAACACATTTTCTTTGGAAAAAAATTAAGACGAATAAAGCGCCTTTGGCGTCTGCACGACTTGTTGGAAAGCATTTTGCAGATGCAGAAAACTTAAAGGATTATATTACCTCACCAGAGGTGCATATGGCTTTTTGGGGTATGAAACTAGCACAGTGGGGGCGAAACGCGTGGGTCAAGTGGCGGAAGGGAGATCAATATGCAGAGGCACTTGATGCTTCCATGCAACAGCGCTGGGGCACCACAAAAGGACAAGTAAAGAATGTGGCTCAGATTGGCGCAGCAGGTTTGGCTGGTGCGGCAACTGGTAACCCATGGGTTGCTGGAGGAACGCTTGCAGCTACTCATTTAGGGCGAGATTATGTGGAATTAGATGCCGCAGAGCGAATGCAGCGGAGCGACTGGAAGTATATAAAAAAGGGGAAAAATGCTCTAGAGGCAGGGGCAAAAGGCATTTGGAGCAGAGCTGGTTGGCGCGGCAGCTGGTGGAATCGAAATGGCGGTGGACAGGGCTCCAGACGCAGTGGCAACTGGAATGATTTGAACCTGCCAAACGTATGATTATTGGATTTTTTTCACCTACAAAAAAAGCCCCATCGGGGCTTTTTTAAGAGCGGTTTTGAAGGCTACGCAGCGCGAGATTTTGCATTAATTCGTTCTTTCCATGTAGCCAAAAGTGGTGCTGCAAGGAAAATTGAACTCCAGGTTCCAATAGCGATACCGAGGGCAAGCGCAAGCACAAAGTAGAAAATAGACTGAGCCCCAAACAGCAGCAACCCGATAAGTGGTAGAAGCGTACTGATAGAGGTGAAAATAGACCGCAGGAGTGTCTGTTGAACTGATTTTTCTATCGTCTCTTCAAAGGTCTCAGAAGCCTTTTGTCGGCCGATGTTTTCACGCACACGGTCAAGGATCACAATCGTGTCATTGACGCTAAACCCGAGAGTTGCCAGCAGCGCCGTGATGAACTGAAGGTCAAGCTCTAGGCCAGTTACAGCACTTAGCACCGCAAAGATACCCAGGATGATAATGATATCATGAAAGAGTGCAACAATGGCAACCACACCAAAACGCCACGCGCCTATGGTTCTTGGTACTTTCCAAAAACTGATAGCAATCGTGATAATGATCCCTGCCAAGGCAAAGAGAATAGCAATCACCGACTTTCGCTGAAAGGTTTTTCCGATGCTACTGTCAACTTTTCGGTAGTTAATTTCCGTAAAATCACCAAGTGAATTAGCCATATCTGTGCGTATGTTTTGTAGCTGTACATCCTCCAAATCCTCAATAGTGATCAAGTATTCGCCGTTTCCAGCATTTTGGATTTTGGCATCTTGCGTCAGCTCTAATCGACTAGCAAAGAATGCCTCGACGGCTGGCTGGCCTGGGTCACTAGCTGCTACTGATTCTGTGTCAGGGGCAACAGTGGCTGTCACGTCAGCCCCCTCTGCTGTAATGACATCTGCAGCTTCATTGCTGCCAAACTGCACTTGCCATCGGGCGCCACCAGTAAAGTCTAGCCCGAGGTTGTACCCCATCGTGAGTGACAGAAGAAGACTGGCAACAACAGCTATTCCAGATATGGTAAACCACGTTTTTCGATTTTTTGTAATATTGAGTATGTTCATTTTTTTGTTGTATTAAGTCCGTACATAGATGGTTTTCGGAGTATTTCAGATTTAAGTCCGAGTCGCAACAGCGCTCGGCTGATAGTGACAGCGCTGAAGAGGGATAAGAGCGTTCCGACGATCAGCATAACGGCAAACCCTTTCACGATGCTAGAGCCGATAGAAAAGAGGATAATACATGTAATAAGTGTTGTGATATTACTATCTCGAATGGCGCTCCAGGCTCGATTGAACCCAAGTTCAACGGCTTGATAAATATTCTTTCCATTGCGCAGCTCTTCTTTTACTCGCTCAAAAATGAGCACATTGGCATCAACCGCTAACCCAATAGAGAGAGCAATACCCGCAACACCGGCAAGGCTCAGCACAATTGGGTCACCGCCAAGCAGGGGGCCCCATCCTTTTAATATAGCTAAGAACAGCCCTGTATAGAGCAGCAATGCGATGGCCGCGACGAGCCCAGCCCATCGATAGATGAGGATCATAAAGATCATTGTGCCCAACAAGCCAGCACCACCAGCTTTCAGGCTTTTGCTCAGTTGTTCTTCACCGAGGTCTGGTTGGATATTCATTTGCCCGCTCAGCTGAATGGGTGCATCAATCGCTCCCAAGTTCAAGCTTGTTGCCAGTGCGCTTGATTCCTCTGTTGTGAATCGCCCAGTAATAGTAATAACATCTTGGGTGAGATGCTCGGTCACACGCGGCGCGGTGACGGCTCGCCCCCCTACATCAATACGGATTCGGCATCCTTCAGTCAGTGGGCAGTCACCCGCTTGGCTACGTGCTGCAACTCGTTTTGATATCTGCCCAAACATGTCTGTTCCTGTGTTGTCAAAAATCAGATTAACCACTGGTGCAAAGCTATTTGGGTCTCGGTCAGCAACCGCCTTGTCAAGGTTTTTACCAGTCAGTGATGTTTCCACCCATCGCTCGTCATTCATGGTCCAGCCAAGAAGCTCAAAGGTATACTGTGCTTCAGTTACAGGCTGCGTTACGTCAATCAGGTGATACCCGAATTGTGTTTCCACGACTTGGTCAACCAGCCCCACTGGAGCCTCGTATCC
>JAHDDZ010000071.1 GCA_020629095.1 Candidatus Altimarinota bacterium
TTACTGGGTGTTTCTTCTTTCTTCTCTATAAGGAAACAGACACCGCACCACGGGCCATGTATGTGCAAAATCCGCTCTGGCAGCGGTCTGGCAGGGGAAGGGGAGGGGCGATCCCGGTGGCAGTTCTGGCGACATTTTACTCTGACACATTTGTGCAAAGCGCGCCATGCTACTTTGTATTTTTTGTTTGACGTTAAGCAAAAACTTACCTATAAATATCTCACTTCCATGCTGCTTTTTTGAGGGAACAACCACCCCAAAAGACCCGCTAGGGACACTCTTTTTTCACCCCCACACACCATGTCAGATGCACAGCAAAATCCGAAAGAAGTCAATAATAATGCAGTAAAAAAAGGAAATGAGAAGCTGCAAAAAATCCTCAGTGATGAGCGAGCAAAAGCTGGACGAGAGCACAAAAAGGCGCTTGAGGAGGTTAAGGAAAATATTGTGTCAAAATATGAGTCTGAGGTGGCGCGTTTGCAGTCTGAACTGGCGCAAAAAAGCCATAAGACAGAGGAGTTGACGCAGGGTGTCGTGGCCTATGAAGCGCTGCTGCAAGCCGAAAACGAGCGATTGAAGGCGGAGCTGGGTGCGCAAAAAGGCGAGGCGCGGGTGGCTGAGGCGCTGGCGGGGCTGAGTGCGCTGACTGCCGCCGAACAGTTTGTGGTGCTGCGGGGCGTTTCTTCGCTCTATGACAGTAAAAACACAACTTTGCCGCGACCTGTTTCCGTGCCAAAAACATCGCCTCAAAACCCACTAGACCGCTTGCAGAGCATGATAAAAGGAAATCGATAATTTATTTACAACCCAATGTACAATCCTACACCAACTACAATTACATCAACTGGGGCGCAAAAAGCCATTCTGGTAGCGGCTTTAACGGATCCGCAATATGTTCCCGTAACCAAAATTTGGGTCGGCGACGCGGCACAAGTGACATCGATTCCGGCTGGCACAATCGTGGCGGAAGTCACTGCTGGAGCGGACGCAGGCAAGGTCACGGCCTATGACGCGGCCACGGCACCCGACGCGATTGGCGTGCTGCACAGCCCGATCTCGGTCGGAGAGCTGTATAGCGAGGATGCCGCTGGTACAAAGGCGGCAACCGACGCGCCGGTCACGGTTTTCGTTTCGGGGGGCTTTAATGTGAAGCAGTTGACAGGGCTTGACGCCGCTGCTGAAGCGACTCTGGGCGGAGTGACGAGTGCAGCAGGCGTGTTTCGGTTTGGTCTTGGAAACTAGTTTTCTCTTTCTAGGACTAGCTTTACGATGATGTGCGAATTGATTTTGAGCACTATGAATGTTCTTGGACACTATAAATAATAGGTTCAAGAACAATAAAATAATTTATTTAATATACTGAAAAATGCCTTTATATACTGACATAGCACAACTGGTGCGAGAGTGCGGCTCTGACTTTTTAATGAGTTCTGGAGCGGCAAATAGTTTGTTTCCAATATCTGTCGAGGAGTGCAAAAAAGACCTGCTCGGGCTGAACTGCATGGGCGAGCCGATCAAGCACGATGGCGCGAATATCCGCTTTACGCAGGTCGCGCCGACGACGGGCGTGGCGATCGGGGTGGACATCAACGCGCGGGCGCACGAAATCGACAAAGGGGGCATCAGCACGCAGGTTGCTGGCGCGCTCGTGACCAAAGAAACCTGCAGTTTTGACCACGAAACGCTGACGGCGATTCACTCGGCAAACGCGGGGTGCGCGTCTGACGCGCAGCTCGAGGCGATCGGCCGGAGCATCCTTGGGGCGTTTGATACGCTCAGCGAGCGGTTTTTGAGCTTCATCGAAAAATCGTTTTGGGAGGGCGCAACGGGCCAGATGAGCATCACGATGGACAACAGCACAGTGCCGCTAACGGTCAACACGGGCACGACCGTGCTGCCTTCTTTGGTTGGGTCAGACGTGTGGACAGACGCGGTCAACAGCAGCCCGCTGCGTGACATCGACGCGATGAAAAGCCAGTTTCGCGCGACGGGTTTCAGCCCATGCAAACTGGTCATGAATGCGCTAACCTATGAGCAATTTGCTAACGCAGACAGCGTGAAAGGCGCGCTCGGGGGGTGCCTGTGCGAGGTTGAGCTGAAGGGCGAAACCATCCCGAAAATCCGCGGAGTTGAGCTGCACGTATATGACAACGGGTACCTCGACGACACGGGCACATTTGTGCCATATATCGCCGACGGCGTGGTGGTCATGATCGGCTGCCGATGCGGCAAAACAGGCGCGCAGCGGTTTGACTGCATCAACATCGACGACTGCGAGGGGCTGACATATGGCTCGCACATCGAGATCCTAAAGGATAAAAACCCGATGCAAAAAGCGGTCTACCACAGCTACATCGGCGCGCCGGTTTTCACCAGCCCGCAGGCGTTTGTGTCGCTACAGGTGTTCTAGTGGGGAAGCCCCCACACGGCTTGAGCCTTCGGCACGAGCTGGTCTAGCACCTACTATCCGCAGCAAAAATGGGGCAATCGCCCCAGCCAAAAAAGGGCTTTGAGGTTCTACTTCTCGCCCTGAAATACCTCGTTCTTTTTCATCTCGGCACGTCAAAGAGAGACCTCGCGCAAGCGCGTGGTCTCTTCTTTTTCAATTCTCAGAGGGGGGGCTATTCATCTTCTGGCTGCCAATGTTCAACAATACAACGCCAGTTGCTCGGGAAGAGCTTTTTTCGCTGCCTCATGAGTCGATTCATCTCATTTGCATACCTCAGGGGTGCATTTATTATTGGGTCATCATCTGGCAGTTTATAATACAAATGTATTCTAATTTGAGAACGCCCAAATGAGCTTTTTATAC
>JAHDDZ010000072.1 GCA_020629095.1 Candidatus Altimarinota bacterium
TAAAATAAAACCCAAAAGAGACTCAACCATAAAGTTCGTACTCCACCACCATATAGGTTACCGTAAAAGCAAAAACCATCAAATGACCATCTAATCGATCCAAAAGTCCGCCATGACCAGGGATCAGACTTGCAACATCTTTGAGCCCGCTCCGTCTTTTCAAAAGGGAAATATACAGATCACCAATAATGGACAGCACAATCATTAAAAAACAAAACCAGAAATACGGGGGATCATAGGGTAGAAAAAACGCTGTAAAACCATAAAACGCCAGCCCAGCGACCAGAGCTGAAACCACGCCTGCCCAAGTTTTCCCTGGACTGATGGAGGGACACAGTTTACGCCTACCCCACCTTTTTCCACCAAAATAAGCCGCTGAATCTGCAAGTACAACCAGAATAATGGTAAAATACACCCCGCTTAGTCCACCCACCTCCCACAAGGTGATAAACCCAATCCCGCCCAAAGAAACATAGCCCACTCCAGCTAAAGCCACCAACAGGGCATGATCTGTATATCCTGAGCGAAAATGCCGAAAAAAGCTATACCCGACATGACCAAATACCATTACTGATAAAAAGAGCATGATAGCAGAGGAAGCCAGATCACTTCTGGAGGCATAAAAATCAGCATACAGAGCATGCTCTCCAATTATCTGAAATACACCCAGAATTGCCAGAATGCAGACGGGAAGTAGAACACGCCAAAAAAGAGGTTTTTGTGTCCTGTTCTGAGCGGGAACAAGGTACGACCATTCGTAGCCTAACCGCGCTAAAATCAATGCGATAACAATACTACCAACAATATCCTGATAATATCTATCGAGAGTACCCACAATCATCACGCCAGCAACAAGCAGCACAGCCATTGCTAGTGCAGAAAGTACGCGTTTTTGCAGCTCAGACATTACGCGATTTTCCAAAACAACGCTGGCGTTGCGTAAAGCTTTCTATGGCTGCATCAAAATGTTGCGGCGTAAAGTCTGGCCAAAGGCACGTGGTGAAATACAATTCAGCATAGGCCAATTCCCACAGCAGAAAATTACTCAGGCGTAATTCTCCGCTGGTGCGGATTAAAAGTTCTGGTTCAGGTAAGCCAGCAGTAGAAAGATGATCCTTCAACATTGTTTCATCTATTTCTGTGGCAGATATTGTGCCAGAAGCAGCCTTTTCCGCAATAGCTTTCATGGCTTTTGTCATATCCTGCCTTGCACCATAACTAAGCGCAAAAACCACGGTCATGCCTTGACGGTCTTGGCTTTTTTCTTCAAGCTCACGTATCCCACGCGCCATATCAGGAGGAAAGTCATCCAGTGCACCGATAACTCTGAAACGTACACCCAATTCCTGTAAATGCTGTTCGCTATTTTCCAACTCCGTCGCAATAAGAGACAGAAGTCCTTGAACTTCAGTATCTTCCCTGCCCCAATTTTCTTTTGAAAAGGTATAAAGCGTTAAAACCTCGATCCCCAAAGCGCGCGCATGAGGAATAAGCTCCCTTGCTGCTTGCGCACCAGCACGGTGACCAGCAATTTTTTCTAGTCCCTGAGACCTTGCCCAGCGTCCATTGCCGTCCATCACTATGGCAACGTGACGCGGGATTGAAATGTCTGTAGTGATTGCAGACATGAGCTAGATTGTCTTCAAGTCCTGCTCTTTAGCCTCAAGTATCGCATTGATATTACCGACATATTCATCTGTAAGCTTTTGCACCTCAGCAGATTCCTTATGCATATCATCTTGTGATATATCGCCAGCCTTCTCTGCTGCTTTAGCATCATCCATACCGCTACGCCGAACACCACGCACAGAAACTCTTGCTTCTTCGGCATATTTGCCCACCATCGCAATGAGCTGCTTACGGCGCTCTTCCGAAGGTGGCGGGATATTGATCCGCAAAACACCACCAGCAGCTTGAGGATTCAAGTCTAAATCACTATCGCGAATGGCCTTTTCCACGGCCTGAGTAAGCGAGACATCCCAGACCTGCACCGAAAGCTGTTGCGCATCAGAAACATTTACGCTTGCTACCTGGTTGAGCGGCATGGGCGAGCCATAAGCATCAACCTTGATCCCATCCAGCAATCCAGGCGAGGGTCTGCCGCCATGCACACCGCTCAGTTTATCTTCAAAAAACTTCACCGCACCCTGCATACGTTTGCGCAGGTCTGCAAAATCTACCGCTGCCATGGTTTGAACTCCTTATTTGTGCATGACTTTACTAAATGCCCCTTGACCTTTAATCGCGTCTGATAAGGCATTATCGGGCTTGAGAATGGAAAACACAATAATCGGTACGCAATTTTCTGCACAAACCGCCATTGCTGAAGCATCCATAACTTTAAGCCCCGAACTTAACGCCTGTTGATAACTGACAACATCAAGTTTTTTTGCATTCGGATTGATTTTCGGGTCACTATCATAAATACCATCGACTTTGGTGGCTTTCGCCAAAACATCGCACTGCATTTCCGAAGCGCGCAAGGCGGCGGCGGAATCAGTGGTGAAGAATGGATTGCCTGTCCCCGCTGCAAAAATCACCACCCGCCCACGCTCAAGATGCCGCAATGCGCGGCGACGAATATAAGGCTCGCAAATATTATGCATGGGGATTGCAGATTGAACACGACATGCAACGCCGTTATATTCCAGCGCGCTTTGCAGTGCCAAAGCGTTCATTGCCGTCGCGAGCATACCCATATAATCAGCCGTTGCGCGCTCTATCCCGTGCAGGTTGGCTTCCATACCGCGAAAAATATTACCGCCGCCAACGACAATAGCCACCT
>JAHDDZ010000073.1 GCA_020629095.1 Candidatus Altimarinota bacterium
GACGGGGCAAGTCCATCGCAGTCTAGATGGTTTTGAGCAGCGAAATTACATGCCAGGTGATGATGTGTGTAAAGAAGAACTCATCGAAACGAATGACCGAGGGACGTTTCAGCTGCATACCCACACCATGAAAAACGGTCAGATTCACATCCAGTTTGACTCGTACTCCATGGACCCTGACGGGCACATGGCTAACCGGTTTATGGCATTTTCATATGATGCAGAGACCCAAGAAATGACCCTATTGAAAGCCGAAAACCCAATGCTAGAGGACTAGACAATGCCTCGGCACTCTTCATATTGAGCAATAAAATCAGCCACAGAAGTGCTGGCAACCGTCTGCGCGATTAGCGCTAGTGGCAGGTCATCTGCCGTTTTAAAACGTACGCAGGACTTGCCCATATTGCGCTTTTTGCCCGTCTTTTCCCACTCGGTTACAAACCAATTTTGCAGCTGCTCGTTGCCATAGACTTGGCAGAGATAAAGCCCGATATGCCCCTTTTTGTTGCCCAGCGCCATATACATCAGCGGCTGTTTATTATACGTTTTCGGATAGGTCGCAAGCGGTACCCCGAAGCTTACCATACCCCAATTATACGCCTCTGCGTAGCCCTCTGGCAGGTGTTTTCGGATGACTTCCAGCACCGTCATAAAGGCCTCTTTTCGGTCTTCTGGTAGGGCAGAAATGTACTCGTCAACTGTCATGAGAGCTTTTTGGTCATGTACGTACTTTGCAGTTCATAGCCCCATTTGCGATAGTATTCTCGCGTGCCAACCCCAGCGATGATCGTCATCCGTCCCAATCCCCACTCTTCGGTTGCAATGCGCTCAGCCTCTGCTATCAGCCGCTTGCCCAGCCCACGGTGCTGCCCGATACCTTTGGCATCCCCCACACTAACCTCACCGCCATAGCTGTGCACTTCACGAATCAGCGCAGCGCCCTTCAGCACTCGCTTAAAGTATTTGGGTTCAAAACTCTCATCTGGTTTTCTCAGTCTCAGTAAAGCATAAATCGTGCTTTTGTCGGCACTTTCAAAGCTCAAAAAGACCTCATCGCCGCCACTTGCCTTGTAATCCCTTCGGGTCAAAACGGGTTCTGTCAGCGTCTTTTTGCTAAACCCAACCTCGCGGCAACGCACACATTTGCACACCCACGGGGCGTGTTTTTCGGTGTACCCCAGCGGCACCAGCGTGTTGTTCCAGTACTCTTCACCCACCACTTCTTTCAATTTTTTTGGCTGACTATTAATGATCTGCCGCAGATTACTCAGCTTCGCGCCACCCAAAATGTTGGTCACCGGAATGTCGCGCATGAGGCGCATGACGCGGCAATATTCAGGGATAAACGGCTTAAACTGCATGAGTAAACGCACAATCGTTGCGTCGTCATATGGCTCATATTTCCCCTCCTCCCACCAGCTTTTCAGCTCGGCGGTGTTTAGCACCACGCACGGATAAATCTTGATAAAGTCAGGGCGGCAGTCTTCATCGGTAAACACCTCCTTCATCATCTCTAAGTCCTTTGCAGGAGTGGCTCCAGGGAGCCCTGGCATTAGGTGCCAGCATACCTTAAACCCATACTCTTTCATCAGTCGCATGGCTTTTTTCACGTGACTGACATAGTGCCCACGCTTGGTCAACCGGCTAATATCGTCATCGAGCGTTTGCACCCCAATTTCAATTCTCGTGCAGCCATAGTTCCGCATTCGGCGCAGCTCTCGCTCGTTTATGAAATCTGGCCGAGTCTCCAGCGTCAGCCCGATTATCCGGCTTTTGGCTGTTTCGTTTATCGTCTGGCTGTCTTTTATGGTCGGCGCGTGGTAGCCAGCCGGTGGTTTGTTGTCTTGTGTGACTGCCCCAAAAGCGCCCGAATAGATATTTGCTGCGTCATAGCAGCGTTTCACGTACCAGCTTTGGTACCGCGTCGGCAAAAAACTCCAGGTGCCCCCCATCACAATCACCTCCAGTTTAGATGTTGGATGGCCGCTTTGCTCTAGGGCGATCAGCCGGTTTCGCACCTGCCGAAACGGGTGAAACTTGTTTCGCAGCGCGCGCGCGGCCGCCGGCTGGTTACTCATATAGCTCTTTGGCATGCGGTCCTCCGTTGGGCAATACACGCATTTGCCGGGGCAGGCGTATGGCTTTGTAAGGATTCCAATCGGCGAAACGCCGCTAATGGTGCGCACTGCGCGCTTTTGCAGGAGGTTTCTAGTGGCCTTCGGTATGCTGATTTTGTGCTGCTCGGCGTAGGTTAAAATCTCTCGGTTCTGCGGAATGTGCCCGCCGTGCTGCTTTGCAAAGGCGCGCTTTCCGTCCTCGATCTGTTTGTGGGTGGTTGGCTTTTCCTTTAGCAGCAACTGCAAAAACGCCCCTGTGCGAGCGGGGTCGTGCACCACTTGGTTTGCCCCAAAGATGGCTTTTTTGCGGACGGGCAGGCCTTTTTTCATCTGTGTGTGTATAGTAAAACCGCTCATAAAAGTCAAGAATGAGGGGATTACAACCAATGTGCAATCCCCTTTTTAGCTCGGTTTTTACAGAAGAGCCTCCCACGTATAATATCTCGCCTCAATTATGTACTCATGCCCAACTCCATTCTCAGCATCAATCCCAAGAGGTCTCGCTGTGACATTCATTGTTTTGAATCCACAAAAGTTTGATACAGCTTCAATATAGAGAACTATTCCTTTTATTTCTCTGGAGGC
>JAHDDZ010000074.1 GCA_020629095.1 Candidatus Altimarinota bacterium
CGTTGTTTTTTTCTCTAGTGGATCAGTCATTGTCTTTATCCGTTGGGTGAGAGGGTTCAGAAAGGAAAGGCACATCTTCAATATTCAAAAAAGCCGTGGGGCGTTTAAGGTCTGGCATTTTGCTCGCTTGCAATTTTCCCAAACGAACACTGCTTTGGCTATGCGACAGGTCTGCTTTCAAGGCACTGTATTTCAACTCTAATTGCCGTGAAGTAACCAGCGAATCCGCCAGCTCATCTTTCAAAGCACGCACCTCGTTGACGGTCTGGTATCCGAACCAAACCGTTCCAACAACCAAGCAAGCAAGCCCGACAGAAAGAGCGCCAAGTAAGGACATCCGAAGACTTTGCATGGTCATGCTCTGCCTCCCACGCCAAGTTTTCGCGCGATACGCAATTTTGCCGAACGCGCCCGCGGATTACGTAATAATTCTTCTTCGGATGCACGCACGACACCACGATGCACCAGCTCAAAGCTTGGCTCCGGCATTTCCTGCGGCGGCAAATGGCGCGAACCTTGCGGTTGCTCTATCCGCGCCTTGAGGAACTTCTTCACCATGCGGTCTTCCAAGCTGTGAAAGGACATGACACAGAGCAAACCGCCGTGATTTAGAACATCCGCCGCCGCCTCAAGGCCAGATTCCAAGGACTCAAGCTCGGCATTCACATGCATCCGAAGCGCTTGAAAAGTCTTCGTGGCTGGATCAATTTTCGCGCCTCTACGCTGCTTAACTTCACGAACAATATCCGCTAATTGACGCGTTGTCGTAATCCGACCTTTGGCACGATGGCGGACAATATTCTGGACAATTTTCCGCGCTAAGGTCTCTTCACCAAAGCGGCGAATAATCCGTATCAAATCCTCTGGCGCATAATCATTCACCACATCTTCTGCTGAAAGACCCTCGCTGGACATACGCATATCCAAAGACCCGTCTTTCTGGAAAGAAAAGCCACGTTCGCCTTGGTTGAGCTGCATACTAGAGACACCCAAGTCCATCAGTATCATCTCTATTTTGATGACACCCAAGGCCGTCAACCTGACCTTCATTTCGCTGAAGTTTCCAAGGATGAAATAAAACCGCTCTGGAAACTCTTGCTTGAGCTGATCAGCATACTTCTGAACCGAAGGGTCTCGATCCATTGCATAAACGGTGCAATTTTCGTTGGCCTGAAGGAATGCGCGACTATGGCCTCCAGCGCCACAAGTCGCATCAAGAATGCTTTGGCAACCTTCTGCTTCTGCTAAAACCTCATCAAGCAAGACGGAAATGTGATCAGCCATCATTCTTCCTTCGCTTGCGAGGTTGGCATCACACGAAGAACGCGGCGGTAACTGCTCAAGAGTGCAGATTGGGAATCATCTCTATGGTCTGGATGCCATATCTCGAAAAATCGGCCCAAACCCAGAATAAGTACTTTATCCGTCAAGCCAAGAGCCTCAATGTTACCAGGCCCCAGGGAGAACCGCCCACCCGTATCCACCTTCACAAGATCAGTCGCCATCAACAGACTTTCAATTTCATAGGCGCGTTCAGGAGTGCAATAGTCAAGCTCTCCAGACAGGCTCTCGATCAGGCCACGGCTAAAGCACGCCAAATGCACCGGAGAATCCCCAGGGGAACGCCTTGAGAGATACAGACGAGATTGCGCCTCGACACTTTCAGCCTGCGCCAACACCTCGCGCATGTCCGCAGGCAGCATCACGCGCCCCTTGCCATCAAGGACAATTTCGGCACTGCTGTAATATAAATGTCTCATATCGCAATTTTCTCAATAATTGGGAGTAAAACCCTAATCACTAATAAACAATACATACTTAAAGCCACTTTTCTTAATGCCAGCTATTGCACAGCCCACCGTATCAAGCAATGTTTTGACTCAAAAAAGTAGTATAAAAATCATAGAACAGAAAAAGTACAAAGCTTCAAATTGCTGTTTTTATTGATAAAAAATAAAAAATTATTTTGAGAGCACCAATTCAATACCAAAAAACGACTAAAAAAACAGAACTCCTTTCAAGCGATTAGAATCTAAGATAATTTCAGGGATTTTGCCCCACATTGATTTTTCAACAATTCAAAATCCGCTCTTTCAAAAAGACAGAATCAGCAAAAAAAGACAGAATCAGACAGAATCGCGCCGAATCGCAAAGAATCGATTCGCGGCATGGGAATGACAAAAAAGAATGGGAGTGGGGCAAAAGCCCAAAATGTCAGAAGGCCTATAAGCCGGGTTCTGTCTCAAAGAAATTGAGGATGACTATTCATCTGCGCCGAACATCACTGCACGGCTGTAGCGATCTACCCGAATGCAGCCTGAGTACGGGCCATGTGCATTCCTATCTGATCTTGCTCCACGAGGGGTTTACCATGCCCCATCTGTTACCAGATGGGCGGTGCGCTCTTACCGCACCATTTCACCCTTACCGCCCGAAAGGTATAAAGCGGCGGTATATTTTCTGCGGCACTTTCCCTAAGGTCGCCCCCGCCAGACGTTATCTGGCTCGTTGTACTCACGGAGCCCGGACTTTCCTCACCTGAACACCTCCCTTTACCTATCTTTCGCACATCTAGGGGCAAATCGCTCATCTTCGTTCCTCAAATACCCTAAAGTATAATCCGGTACTCAATTTCGCCCTTTACCCCTATCTGCATCGAAATCTTAGGTAAATGGA
>JAHDDZ010000013.1 GCA_020629095.1 Candidatus Altimarinota bacterium
AGGAATCGAACCCACACCAAGGGCTTTGGAGACCCTTGTACTACCATTATACTATACGCCTGTGCGAAACAAATAGTAGCGATAATTCCTTGCTGGTCAAGCTAGAGAATAAGCGCATTTGCGCCAGCGCCCAAAACCCCCAGCAACAGCCCAGCCGCTCCGGCAATGGCTCCGAGGATCCAAAACCGCATAACGATTTGGGTTTCGGACCATCCCTTTGCTTCAAAATGATGATGCAGCGGAGCAATTAAAAAGAGTTTTCGCTTTAAGAATTTCTTCCAAAACAACTGCAAAACAATGCTGATGGTCTCTAAAATGAAGATGCCACCAACCAAAGCCAAGATCACTAAACTGTCGGTCATAAGGGCTATAACCCCCAGCGTGGCGCCCAACGCGAGGCTGCCAGTATCGCCCATATAGATCTTGGCGGGGGGCACATTAAACCACAGAAACGCCACCAAAACCGCTACTATTACAAAGCAAAATGCCGCCAAAATGGGCTGCACTTTAAAGTAGGCAATTGCCCCAAAGACCGCGTAAGCAATGGCTAAAAGCCCTCCTGCAAGGCCGTCTAGGCCGTCTGTGAAATTAACCGCGTTGGCCGTTCCGACAACGGTGAAAACCGTCAAAGCAGCGTAGCCTGCAACTCCGATTGCGAGGTCTCCCCACCCCGAAATATGCACCGTGTCGCGCCCAAGTTTCATGGTGAACCACCACGCAGCCAGCACCCCAAAGGCAATAAGAGTCCAGAGCTTTACCCGTGCAGAAAGCCCCTTTTGGGCGCTTTTTTCAGTGATGTTTAGGTAGTCATCGATAACCCCCAACACGCCAACCGCAAAGAGCGTGAAGATTGGCAGATAGGTCTCTCCGCGGCTAAGCAGCCCCGTTGGAAGCCAGTTCTCTTGCACGTTTAAAATACCACTGCTGATGACCCCCGTTTTGCTCAGCACCCAGGTCAGCAGCACTGTGACGCCAATGGCTACCAACATGACCACACCCCCCATGGTCGGGGTTCCACACTTGTGCGCGTGCAGCTTGGTAAACATCGGGCTGGCCTTTCCGGTTACGTCCTCTGTTCTGATCTTTTGTGTGAGTTTTAGATCTTGCACCCAACGGATAAAAAATGGGTAAACCCAAAGCGCAAAAAGGAACGCAAGGCCGCTGCAAAGCCCGAGGAACAGCAAGTTTTCGATATGCAGTTCTTTCATCGAGGCGCATTATGCACACTCGACGCACCCAGCGCAAGCCCAAAACAGATCGCCACTGGCGCCATGTCAAACAACGTTGCCAGCTGCACAGTGGCCAAAACAGTTACAAAAAGCCCCCAGTGCCGATATTGCGTGTGCTGAAACAAAACCCAAAACAGCCACACAAAACACCCAAAGCCGATGATTCCTGTTTGTGCCAGCACGTCTATAAAAACATTTTCAGCAATGGGCGCCACGTCTGACCCGACTGTTGACAAGTTGTAGGCCCGCGCTGCTGGGCCATATTCTCCGATTTCGCCCAACCACCAGTTGCCCTCAAACCACTGCTGCAGCACCTCTATCGGGCGTGAAAAGTGGTCTGATGTACCCGCACGCGCCAGCAGTTTTTTGCCAAAAAAAAGCAAAAAACCAATTCCCCCAACCCCCAAAATACCACCAGCCTTCCATTGTTTTTCAGTGCTGAGGGCCTGCAAAAAGTGCCATGCTAACACAATAACAGCGCCCCCCAACGCGCCCCTACTGGCACTCAGCCAAATGCCAAAGAGCAACAAAACTGAAACCAGCCACTTCCATTTTTCGGTTTTTTGCAATGCAGCCCACAGCCCCAACAGCGCCAAATGCCCGTAGGCAACAGGGCCGCTAGATAGTCCTTGCAGGCGCGGTAGCCCATTTATTTCATGATATAGCGGAATAGCTTGCCCAGGAACCCAGCTGCTGATGGTGGTGCTGTACCAGCTTTGTAACACTTCGTAGCCTCCCAAAAAGTGCCCCCACAAACCAAAAATCGTGGACGCCACTGCACCGATAATCAGCCCATTTTGTATGTGTTTTGTGTCAGGTCGCAGCCACCAAACAAGCCCCAGCACAAGTGGAAACAAAGCCAAGTACCGCGCAGCCGTGAGGGCTCGAAAAACCTCTGGCGAAAACAAAACAGCAACCCCGCACACACACCCAAATGCCCCAATGGGCAGGAGTTTTTGCCACCCACCAGCTGGTTTTTGGGTCAAAGCAAACCCACACAAAACGACCAAAATGAGCTCCTTCCACCAGCGAAAAACATCTGGGAAGAAAACTGAAATGCCCCCGTGTAGAAAAACACCAGCTGCCAAAAACCCAAAAATGAGGTTGACAATGGCTGATTTTTTTATAGTCTGACGCGGCATAAGAAAGATTATGAAACAAGGAATTCACCCAGAATCGCACCCAGTCATCTTTCGTGACGCAAGCGCCAAAAAGGACTTCGTCATGTATTCTACACAAACCAGTGAAGAAACGGAAGAAATTAATGGGGTAAAGCATTTCGTCATCCGTCTGGATGTGAGTTCTGCCAGCCACCCGTTCTTTACGGGAAAACAAAACCTAGTCGATACTTCTGGTCGAGTAGAGAAGTTTCGAGCAAAAATGGCTGCTGCTAAAAAATAAATATATCGAGGCGATGCCTCAAACCAGTGCCAATTCTGATAACTCTGCACCATGTCTAAGAAGCCCGTACCGTCCAAGAAACAAGCCAAATCGTCTACTCGTAGTCGGTGGGCTGCGTATGTGCGAAAAGCTCGAGTGCGGATGACAAACAGCCTGACTATCGTAAAAGACGAAGACGGCACTGCACGACTGGCCCACCACGTGAACCCAACCACGGGAAAATATAAAGGGCGACAAGTTCTGAAGGCGAAGAAAGACATGGGGACAATTGTGACCGAAGTGGAAGCATAGTCGCTAATGAAAAAATAACCGATAAGAGATCTCGACGATCGAGCCGAGTAGTTGCTGTGCAGTCACTCTTTATTTTTATAGAACGCCAAAAAGGCAGCCCAAAAGAGCTCGTGCAATATGTCTGTGAAAATGATGAGAAACCGCTTGATGCGTTTGCCTTGCTATTGGTTGAAGCCGCGATGGAGAACCTGCCAAAGCTGAATGTGGTGCTGCGGGCTTATGCAAACCAAACAAAATATGAAAAGATGGCGCCGATAAACAAGGCGCTTTTGCTGCTCGGCATGACCGAGATAAAATACTTCGCGACGCCGCCGGTTGTGGTCATAAATGAATATGTCGAAATAGCCAAAGTGCTGGGCGAGGAAACGTCTGCTGGGTTTGTAAATGGGGTGCTCGATGCATTTCAACGCAACTTGTCATGAATGAAGAATATGCTGAACTACTCAAAATACTGGGTGTCTGGATGTCTGATACGACCCTGCTGAAGCGGGCTTTTACGCATCGATCTTTTGTACACGAGGGCATTGAGGACAAGCACAACGAGCGACTTGAATTTTTGGGCGACGCGGTGCTGGAGCTCATTGTGACAGAGTATTTATATCACCAATTTCCTGACAAGCGCGAAGGTGAAATGACCAACTACCGCAGCTCATTGGTCTGCAAAGAGGCGTTGGCCGGTATGGGTGAAAAGCTAGAAATCGGAAAATATTTACGAATGAGTAAGGGCGAAAAAAACAGTGGTGGAGCGGAAAAAGCATATATTTTAGCAAATGCGATTGAAGCACTGATCGGGGCTCTTTTCTTGGGGCTTGGGTTTGGAAAAGCCCGGGCCGTAGTGGAGCAGCACCTGCTGCCAGAGCTTGAGCAAATCATCGCAGAGGGGCGCCACCTCGACGCAAAATCGCAAGTGCAAGAGATCATTCAGGCACAGTTTGGTGTCACCCCGGAGTATGAATTACTAGAGGAAAAAGGTATGGATCATGAAAAACTATTTTCATTTGCGGTGCTGATCGATGGCAAAAAAATTGGCACGGGCGAGGGCGGATCGAAAAAACGAGCACAGATTGCAGCAGCGCAAAATGCGCTTGATAATGCGCAAAAATGGCAAAAGACGCAGTAGCTAATTTGGCTGCATATTTGCAATGGGTAAGCGCCGTTTTGAGCTCCGGGGAGGGCGTTTTTTGGATTGATAAAAATGGATGGAAAGCCGGAACCGGAGCTATGAATTCAACTCATTTTGGTGCAAAAAACAGCTTTTTTTGGACAGATTTCACTGGTGAAAAAATGAATTCTGTTGCTCCAGAATTTTTGTTTGATACCAAAAAACCTTTTCTAAATACGCCTGTCGACATCGAAAAACTTCCCAGTTTTAGACTTCAAAAACCGCTTGAAAGCTATTCAAACATAGGCAAAGAGAGGTATGAAAAGGCCGTTGTGTCTGTAAAAAATGAGGCCAAAAATGGGAACATTTGGGTGCTTAATTTGGCACAGAAACTCTCTGGTGAACTTAAAAATCCACTCTCTTTATTGCGATTTTTTGCGCACTACCTCAAGAAATATGCCCCGAAAACTGGCGGCATTGTGTGGACAAAAAACGAAAAATTTGTCTGTATGAGCCCAGAAATATTCATCACGCAATCTGAAAAAACTCTCGAAACCTTTCCGATAAAGGGCACTGGGAGCCGAGAGTATTTGGAAAAAAATGAGAAAGAAATAGCAGAATTACGCATGGTGACTGACTTACTTCGAAATGATTTAGGGCAAATATCAACCAGTGTTTCAGCACTTTCTGAGCGCAAACTAACCCCGCGCGGAGAATTTTTCCATGCGCATTCGCACATTTCTGCGCAGCTAAAAACTGGTCAGTTGACCAAAAAAATGTATCAAAAACTGTTGCCAGCGGGCAGTGTGAGCGGCGCCCCAAAGCGCAGTGTGTGCCAGGTGATTTCAAAATCAGAAACCGCTGAAAGGGCACTGTATTGTGGTACATTTGGGCACTTTGAAACGCCGCAAAAAATGCAAAGTTTGCTACTCATTCGCACGCTTTTTGCAAATGGAAGCAGGTGGGAGTATGGCACTGGAGCGGGAATAACGCATTTGTCAGACCCAAAAGCTGAGTGGAAAGAAACCCTGACAAAGGCAGAAATATTGCTACAATGCAGTTCGTGAAGCCCATTGTGCATCACTTCCGGCGCGACCTGAGATTAAGCGATAATACCGCTCTCGCAGCGGCGTGCGAGCGTGGATCGGTGCTGCCAGTATTCGTTTTTGATCCACAGCAAGCTGACCCAGAGCAAAATCCATACTTCAGCCACTTTGGGTTTGGGTTTTTGATAGAGGCGCTAACAAGCCTCGATAATGAACTGCGTAAATGCGGAAGCTGGCTGAGAGTCTTTGAAGGCTCTCCTAAGTCAGTTCTCTCACGCATCAAAAATGACATTTCTGCCATGTACGCCAATGGCGATGTGACCCCATTTGCACGAGAACGAGACAAGCGAATTGCCGCTCTAGGAATAGAATATAAGGTTTTTGAGGATGTCACTTTGACCCCTGTGGGAAGTATCCTCAGCGATGCAGGAACGCCCTATAAGGTCTATTCGGCCTTTGCCAAAAAAGCCCGCGAGGTGCCTGTGAACTACTCAAAACCAGCTCCCAAGATTATTGATACAGAGGGAAAATTTGGTGCAATGACAATCGATCAGTACAAAACAAAAAAAGACTGGAAGCCGAATGCCAATGCGGCTTTTCGCGGAACACACGCTGAAGCAAAAGAGCGAATTGACCGCATTTCACAGCTAAAAAACTATGCAGAAGAACGAGATATTCCGTCTGTAAATGGCACGACTGGGCTTTCGCCCTATCTAAAATTTGGGCTTGTGAGTCCGCGCGAAGCATATAATGCGGCAGCCAAAGCCCACGGAAATAGCTGTACACTGATAAATGAGCTGTATTGGCGGGACTTTTTTCATCACATCAGCTGGCATTTTCCACACGTGTTTTCGGGCAATTTTCGGCCGGAGTTTGAGGCTATAAACTGGAGCACAAATGAAGCGCACTTCACTGCTTGGAAAGAGGGCAAAACGGGTTTTCCTATAGTCGACGCTGGTATGCGCGAACTGGCCAAAACGGGGCACATGCACAACCGAGTGCGGATGATTGTCGCGAGTTTTTTGGTGAAGGATTTGCACATAAATTGGCGGCATGGCGAGCGGCATTTTGCGCAGTTTTTGATTGACTATGACCCCAGCGCAAATAACGGAAACTGGCAGTGGGCAGCGTCGACTGGATGCGACGCGCAGCCATATTTTCGAATTTTTAACCCATCGCGGCAAAGTGCCCGATTTGACCCACAGGCCGAGTACATTAAAAAGTGGGTACCCGAGTTGCGCGATTTCACACCAAAGGAAATTCACAACTGGGCTGGGAGTCTTTTAACAAACTATCAACACCCAATAGTCAACCACAAAGCGCAAGCCGCGGCGGCAAAAAAGATGTATAAAACTGCGAAGGAAAACTATGCCAACAGCCCTCTTTCGGTCAAGTAGTCGTGCGCCCGCAAGGCGCAAATTGCCCCCTGTCCAGTGGCGATGGCTACCTGCTTATAGACATTGTCACAGCAATCACCCCCAGCAAAAACACCCGATTGACTTGTTTCGCAGTCACGGTTAATGATGATTTGGTTTTGGTCATCTGTCATCAAAAAGCCACTCAGCCACGCCGTGTTTGGCGTCATGCCGATGCTCTCAAAAATGCCTTCGCAGGGGAGTTCATAGGTTTCTCCATCTTTGGTTTTATATCGCACACCGCGCACCCAGGGGCGATCACTTAAATAAATCTCCTCAACCAGTGCGTCATAGATAACCGAAATAGCCTCGTGTCGGCGGACTTGTTCTTGCACGCAGTCGACCCCTTTTAAGGTGCTTATGTTGGTAATAATCGTAATTTCATTTGTCACTTTTGTCAGCTGCAGCGCGACCTCCATGCCGCTGTTTCCACCACCGATGACCACGACCTTTTTACTCCGATAGAGGGGCGCGTCACTAGTGGCGCTGAAGCTAAGGCCAGCCCCTTTTTGGGCTTCTTTTTCGCCAATAATTCCCAACATGCGTGGGCGTTTTCCGCAGGTGATGATGACCGTGTGTGCATCAAACCTGTCGCCTGTTCTGGTTGTAATGCGGTACCCGCCGTCTGGCTTTTCTGCTATCTGCTCGGCGTAGCTTTCATTCTGCACCACCAGGCGATATTGCGCCCTATCCATGGCATATATCTCGACATGGCACATCATCTGCCCCGCCAGCACAGGCCCCGTTGAACGCACGGTTCCGGTCCAGTTTTGGATGTCTGTGCTCCACTGCAATTGGCCTCCTGTTTTACCACTCAGCAGCAGGGTGCTCATGCCCCGCCGCGCAGCATATACTGCAGCGGTCATGCCAGCGGGTCCAGCCCCAATGATGATCGTATCAAGCACCTTGGGCATATGCGGTGGCAGCGACACACGGCACACTTTTTTTCGGTTCCAGTCTTTTCCGGTTGACGGGTTCATGTTGACGAGGGCGTTTTTTATCACTACAGTATAGCAGAATATCATATACAAATCCATGCGAAAGTCTCTTCTCCTTCTCGTTTCTCTGATGTTTTTTGGGTGCGGCACACCAGCAGATGCCCCGTCAGAAAGTATGGAAATTGATGTGAATGGAGTGAACAGCCAGATTGTCATTCCTCGAGAGCTAAATGAAATCTGTGGCAAGGGGTACCCGTCGTGTAACGAGGGGCTGATTTGTATACGAAAAACAGCGTCAGATGAGAACTTTATATGCAAAGTTCATGACACAAAACCTGACCTAGAGTGTGACCCAAGCGAATGGGCGCGGGTTTGTGCCGAGCGCGATGGAGTGGAAAACACATATCAAAACTCGTGCTACGCTGAAAAAGGCGGAGCCCAGGTGCTGTATGCCGGCACCTGCGAACAAGCATAAAATCACTTTGTTATTTATTATAAAAGAGGTACCATATAGTTGATGAAAGTAATACTCGACCAGCAACTGCTTCTTTCGTGCCTAAAAACCGTTTCGCGCGCGGTCAGCACAACCAATACCCTTCCGGTACTAGGAAATATTTTACTAAAAGCTGAAGGCAAAAAATTGCATTTTGCGGCAACAAACCAAGAAATGTACATTCAGACCAGTTGCGACGCGGCGATCAAAAACGAGGGCAGCTTGACCGTGCCAGCAAAACTGCTGACGAGCTACATCAGCTTGCTGCCCAACACCGACGAAGTGACCATCAGCGCAACAGGTGACAACGCGCTAGAGATCAAATCAAAGGCATCTCGAACAAAAATCAAGGGAATCCCAGAGAGCGAATTTCCAGACCTGCCAGCTGTTACTGGTGGCGTTAGCATCGCTTTGCCTGTTCCAGCCTTTCATTCGTTGGTGCACAAGGTTTCTTTTGCCGCACAAGAAAACGCCTCTCGGCCAGTTTTAGGCGGTGTTTTCGTGGCAATAGAAGGTACAAATGTGCGGATGGCTGCAACCGATAGCTACCGACTGAGTGAGGTAGAACTGAAGACAGAAAAAGCTGCAGAGCCAGTGAATTGCCTCATTCCTGTTCGGGCCCTGTTGGAGGCAGATCGCCTATCACAAAAAGAAGAAACAATTGAGCTAAAAATCACAGCAAATCAGATTGCAATTCAGGCGGGCAGCACTACGCTCGGAAGCCGGTTGATCGACGGCGTCTTCCCAGACTACAAGGCGATCATCCCAAAAAAGCACCTGACAAGCGCGGTTTTGGACCGCGGCGAACTAGAGCTAGCCGTTCGCCGACTTTCTATTTTTGCTCGACAAAACAACCAGCACATGAAACTTGATATTGGCTCTGACAGCGTACGAGTCACGTCTGACAGTACTGAAATTGGTGAGGATGAAAGCACGATCAGTGCGACTGTCACAGGCGCATCAAACGTGATGGCGCTGAATGCTGACTACTTGCTAGAAGTGCTTTCTGCCGCATCTTCGGCAGATTCTGTCATCATCGAAATGCAAGAGAAAATGAACCCAGCAGTGATTAAAATAAAAGGACGAGATGACTTCCTGCACTTGATTATGCCGCTTAAAATGTAGCTTGCGCAGGCAAAAAAGGTGCCTATAATAACGGCAAATATGGTGCATTTTGCGCGCCCAGACTGATAGAATTGTGCTATGAAAATGAACTCAAAGCGGCTGGAATTGCCGTTTTCACTCCCGCTAGACGAACCACTATCTGCTCTGAAAAAGAGTGGGAATGCTGTGTTTGTAAATGTTGCAAATGCCTCTGCAAAGTCATTTTTGCTGCAACAACTGGGGCAACAAAAAGAGGTACGAAACATTTTTTGGGCAAGTAATAGCGAAAAGGCCGATGTTCTAGAAGCCGCCGCACGACTCTTTTTTGATGGAGAAATTGCTCATTTAGGTGGTGCGCTGAGCGCCGAGGAAACTTATAAATTGCTGTCTGCAGTTGAGACAAAAACGCCTCATCTGTTTTTATTTGAAGACATTGTGGCTATTTCAAATCAAAAATTCCCTTCTCCAAAATCACTTAAAGCTGAAACAATCCTCATAAAAATAGGTGACGAAATTGCCCCCTACAGCTTTTTTGAGGACTTGACCAAAAAAGGATATGCACCATGTGCCGACCCAATAGTCTCAAAAGGGCAGTTTGTGCGGCGTGGCGATAGCCTTTTTATATGCCCGATAAACACCCAAAAGTGCTTTCGGATAGAGCTTTTTGGAGATGAGGTTGAGACAATCTCTGAGTGGAATCAGTCTGAAAAAAAGGTAATAAAAAAAGAAAAAAGTATTGCAATTCCTCCAGCAGATTTTTCTAAAATAAAGAAAAATGAATCATTTTTCACACTCATTAAAAAAGCTAAAAATAGCCTTTTTATTGCAGATGATCTGGATGATTTGATCGAGGATGTGCCCATCGAGACAGTCGAGTTCACCTCCTTTCCTCCAGACGAAAAAGCCTTTTGGCATATCAACTTTTTTGGCATTTTGCCCTACTATACGCAAGCAGATTTTGTGACAGACATAAAAGAGCGACTGCGCCGCGAGTACTCTATTTTAATTTATACGAAGCGATTTGCCGAACTGCAAGGCATTTTGGCCGATAGTCACATTATGTGGTCAACTGACCCGAGCAACACGACGCCCAGCACTGTACTGGTATACGAGGCTGATGCAACCGAATTTATGCCGCATAGTTTTCAAAACTCAGAACAAAAAATACTCTTTTTGACCGATAGAGAGATTTGGCAGTTTGCGCGAAATCAGCGCCAAAAAAAGGCTATAAGTGGCATGAATACGAACCTGCTGACGAGCCTGAAAACTGGAGATTATGTGGTGCACATGGATCATGGCTTATCTCGATTTGGAGGAATTGTGCAGCGCGAAATTGGTATTAAAACCAAAAGCACTCGCGAGTATTTACAGCTTGAATATGCTGAGAAAGATAGGCTCTTTTTACCAGTAGAAAATGCCGAAAAAGTAACGAAGTTTTTGGGGGAAAATGCGCCCAAGCTAACCAAGCTGGACAGTAACGACTGGCAGCGAACGCAGAAGAAATTGAAGAAAGAAACGGAAGAAATTGCCGCGGACTTGCTAAAAGTATTTGCCGCAAGAGAAATTGCAAAAGGGAACCGTTTTGTGGAAACTGATGAAATGCTGGATGACTTTTGTGCGAGTTTTAAATATGAATTGACCCCCGGCCAAGCTGGCGCATGGTATGACGTTGGGCGCGACATGGAAAGCCCCCGACCGATGGACCGACTTGTGTGCGGAGACGTGGGATTTGGAAAAACAGAAATCGCTATGCGAGCGGCATTTAAGGCATTTCGAAGCGGGTACCAAACAGCATTTTTAAGCCCTATCACGATCCTTGCCGAGCAGCACTACGAGAGCTATATGCAGCGAATTGCTGGGAAAAAGTATGGAGTAAAAATTGCACTTCTGAGCCGATTCCAAAGCGCATCTGAGCAAAAAAAGATATTAGCGGAGATTGAAAAAGGCACGGTAGACATTGTCATTGGAACGCACAGACTGCTGAGCAAAGACGTGAAATTTAAGAAATTGGGGTTGGTAGTGATCGACGAAGAGCAGCGATTTGGCGTGAAACAAAAAGAAAAACTGAAAGCCATGCGGGCAAATATCGACCTACTGACGTTAACCGCAACACCAATTCCGCGCACGCTCAACCTCAGCTTGAATAAGCTAAAAGAAATAAGCACCATCACCACGCCGCCTCCAGGGCGACTTCCGGTCATTACCGAGGTGCGAAGATACAGCCCCGTGCTCATCCGTGAGCGAATCTTGGCCGAGATTGAGCGTGAGGGGCAGATTTATTTTTTGCACAACGAAGTAAAAACAATCGAGGAACAGGCCCACCAAATCCGCCAACTGGTGCCTGAGGCCCGCGTGGTTGTGGCGCACGGACAGATGACTCCAAAGGATTTGGAAGACCGAATTCATCAGTTTAAAGAGGGGGAATTTGACGTGTTAGTAGCCTCAACAATTATCGAAAATGGGATTGACTTGGCGCGAGCAAATACGCTGATTGTAAACAAAGCTGACAAGTTTGGCCTATCGCAATTATATCAGCTGCGAGGGCGAGTTGGGCGATCTCGCACACAGGCATATGCCTACTTTTTATATCAAAAACAGCGGCTGGAACCCGAAGCCAAAAAGCGCCTGCGAGCTATAGTTGAGGCATCAGAGCTCGGATCTGGGTTTCAAATTGCTATGCGAGATTTAGAGATTCGTGGGGCTGGTGAGCTCCTTGGTGCTAGTCAGTCAGGGGCAATGCGCACGGTCGGGGTCAGTCACTTCATGCGGATATTGCACCAGACAATTGAAAAAATGAAATCGGGCGAGATGAGTAATGAAGTTGATGCAAGCCCCGAGGAAAGCGTGAGCGTGGAGGTGCCACTGAGCGCATACATCCCCAGCACATACATTCCCAGCACAGACGAAAAAATCCGTATTTATCAAGAACTGGCCGGTGTCAGCTCACTTGAATATTTGACCGAAATGAAGCATGAATTGCTGAATAGTTATGGAAAGTTACCCGAATCTGTTGAAAATCTGTGCCGGGTTATCCGCCTCAAAATCATGCTAAAAGCCGCGCATCTCGGCGCTGTGCGCATCGCCCAAGCATCTGCCAAAAACTACGAAATCATCCTCCGAATGGGCAAAGGATTTTCACCTGAACAGATCTTTGGCCTAGTGCAAATGAGCCCACGTCAGTGGACAGTGACCGCCGAGGCCCTGAAACTAAAAATACCAAATTTGAATATGACTTGGTACGAAGACCTAACAGCCGATATTGCTCTTTTGCTGCCCCAAAAAAAGAAAGAAAAGACGCCTAAACAGAAGTCGTAGGCGGCACATCCATCGGCAATTCACACTCCAGAAGGTCACAATAAGTTGATGCAACCTCGTTTTCATAGTTCAGCTTGTGCAGTTTTTTGTCTTGCCCCAGCTCAAAAATCTGCCCTGGTTTTGGAATGGTAATCTCAGTTTTGTGCAAATTGTCTCGCTTTTGCAGCTCGGCTTTATAGGTCATCATTGGCTCTAATTCGCCATGCACCAGGAACATATCAGATGGCGAACCGACCTTGCTGGAAAAGTTGAGCAGGCCTGTTTGGTCTGCGTGGCCACTAAATGCCCGGAAATTAGCCACTGTCGCATTTAGCGCGAACTCGTCACCAAAGATTTTGATCGGGTTTTTCTTCTCAACAATGTTTCGCCCAAGCGTGTTTTGCGCCATAAATCCAACCACCAGCACCATGTTGTTTGGATCGGTAATGTGGTTTTTCAGGTGGTGGCGAATGCGCCCAGCCTCGCACATTCCGCTCGCGCTAATGATAATACAACTACCCGGAAAGTGGTTCAGTGACTTGCTTTCCTCCAGACTGCGGGTGAACTGCACGCCGTCGCAGCCGTCACAAAATGGGTCTTTTCCGCTTTGCAGCATCAGCGCCATTTCTGCATCAAAAATCTCTGGATGAATGCGGAAAATATCAGTTGCTTTTTGCGCTAGCGGACTATCCACAAACGTCGGTATTGCCGGTATTTTCCCTTTCAAAATGAGTTGCCGCAGCACATAAAGAACTTCTTGCGTGCGCCCCACTGCAAACGCCGGAATGATAATTTTTCCACCGCGCGCGTGCACTTCATTTATTTCTTTTGCCACATCATCTTCAATTTCAATCAGGTCGTCGTGCAGGCGATTTCCGTACGTACTTTCTGAGATAAAAATATCCAAGTTTTCCAGCTGCCCTGGGTCATTTAAAATGGGCAAATCAGCTCGCCCAAGGTCGCCCGTGAACCCAAGCCGTACATGGTGGCCGGTGTCTCTGTCGTCAATTTCCAGCTCTACCAGCGCAGAACCAAGCACGTGCCCCGCTTCCATAAATCGCACTTTGACGCCATCAACAGGGCTAAACGACTGGCCGTAGGCCACTGACCGAAAGTGAGTCATGGCGCGAGTTGCGTCCGCGATAGTATACAGCGGCGCGCCCACAACTGCTTTTTCCTTTTCGCGCAGCCACTCAAAATCTTTCTCTTGGATGTAAGCGCTATCTGGCAGCATAATCGAGCACAAATCTCGCGTAGCGTGTGTGCAAAAAATCTGCCCCGTGAAGCCATTTTTAACCAGTAGCGGCAGTAGTCCCGCATGGTCAATATGCGCATGGCTGAGAACTACAGCGTCAATCATGTGCGCTGCAAATGGGAAATTCCGGTTGAGAATTTCAGAGTTTTTTCGGTGTCCTTGAAACAGCCCGCAGTCAAGCAGCAGCCGCTTTCCGTTAACCTCTATGAGGTGTTTTGAGCCTGTTACGTTCATCGCAGCGCCAGCAAAAATCATTTTCATCACCTCGCATTATACCCTATAATCTGAAAAAAAGCGAGTAACATGGACTACCCTATCTTCATCACAAACGCAAAAACGTACCCACAAATAACTGGCGACGGCATCATCGCCCTGGCCATGAGCCACGCCAAAGTGACCCGCGACCTGGGGGTCACGGTCGGCTTGGCTGTCAGCCCGTTTGCCATTGCCAGTGTCAGTAGCATCGTACCTGAAATCATTACCTTTGCGCAGCACACAGACGCGTGTGAAGCTGGCCGAAACACCGGCGCGCAGCTGCCTGAAAGTGCCAAGTGGGCAGGGGCAGAAGTAACACTCATTAACCACTCTGAGCACCGAGTAGAAAACGTAAAAGCGCACATCGACCGTGCAAAAGCCGCTGGCCTGCAAGTTGTAGTGTGCGCCGAAAGCCCTGCCGAGGTCGAGGTTTTTGCGACGTACGGCCCAGATGCAATAGCCTATGAGCCCGCGGATTTGATTGGGGGCGAGGGCAAATCAGTCTCAGAGGCTAAGCCAGAAATCATCGCGCAAAGCGTGGAAGCCGCAAGTGGCGTGCCGCTACTGGTCGGGGCTGGCATCAAGACTGAAGCAGATATTAAAGTCGCCCTAGAGCTGGGCGCGAGTGGGTTTTTGGTGGCCAGCGGGGTTGTGAAAGCCGATGACCCAGAGGCCCTGCTGTATGAGCTGGTCGGGGCGATCCGCCAGTTTGCCATGCAAGAATAAGAGACCACCAACGCGGGTGGCCTCATTATCTCATTTTCAGCTGGAGGATTAGATGAGCACATCAAATGAAACTTTTCTTCTAATTAGAACATGATCAGATTCTAATAATTTTATCGAATCAATCAAGGACCAAGGAAATGCCATAGCAACACCTGGTTTGCATTTTTCAGTAATAATTTGAACTTCATCTCTAGCAACCTTTTTTAGTATACCTTGATTATCAATTTTCTTTCCCTCTTGTGTAAAAAAATTTCTTTTAATTTCTACTGATTTCCCAATGTGTTTTTTAAATGAATCAGCTTGTTTTTTACTTATAAGTATATCCTGCATCCCAAATTTTAATAGTTAGAAAATATATCCTCGATCTGAAAAGAGCTATTTGTGCCTCGTTTGGCACTAAAACCAGTTCAGTGCAGCGCAAGGACAAATTCTTTATATATCACTTCAGCCAAACTGTCAATAAACTAGTGAATCACCTCTAATGAGATTTGCTCGAGGATTATCGGCAAAGACCGTGCCCAAATCGGGCGCATCTCGATCGCCGAAACTTCTTCAATTTCGGGGTAGTTTGACAGCACCTGTTTGGCATCAGAAACCGTCTTTCCAGCTATTGCCCGCTTGGCGCTGTCCTTCCAATTTATCGCCATTTCATCATTGCTTTCCAAGTCTAATATCTGCGAAGCCACCAAACTAACAGACAGCTTTACCCAGCCGTCAGTCAAAAACCTATCCGCGTTTAGCAGGCGATATTCAAACGACATTGGGTCAATATCGAGCAATAACATCAGCGGATCTTGATTTAGCTCAAGCTGCTGCTGCAGAGCGCGAATTACTTCATCTTGATCAAACATAACCCCCGACAGCGCCAAGTCTCCTGAAACTTCAAATGCGCCAACTTCTTGCCCAATCAAGTTCTCTGGAAAAGTAAAGTTCTCAAGCTGCACCTGTGACACAAGCGGGTCGTCTATAAATACGTATGTGCTTTCTGATCGCGCAGAGCGCTGCCTGATTTCCATATCAAGCTGCTCACGAGCTCGTCGACTGAGTGACTCTGTAAATGCCCGCTCAGCCAATTCTTTATCATTTTCGGCAACAAACCTCCGCTCAAGCGTGTCTCCACGAACCAGTGCGCCCAAATTTGCTTTCGCGAAATATCGCTTTTGCAGCGGCTCTGACAGTGCTGGAAAGAACAGATGCGTTCCCGCAGGGATGTTTCCACGCTTTCCGATTGGCACCCCTTGCTCATCAAATTCATCAGCGATGACCTCGACCGGCAGCTCACCCGGTTCGTCGACAGTTCCTGGCGGTACTACAACCCGCTGGTCAAACCGAAATACCTCCCCATTTGCTGTTTGTAGTCGCGAACCGACAAGCACTTTCGGCTCTGGAGTAATATTTTGCAACACCACCAACCCACGCGCGTTTTCTACCGTATACTCCATTCTCGTGCTGGGGTAGGTTTCGCGCCCCTGCACCGCCGTGTCAATCAAC
Source organism: Candidatus Altimarinota bacterium (assembly GCA_020629095.1). Lineage (GTDB taxonomy): Bacteria > Patescibacteriota > Gracilibacteria > UBA4473 > UBA4473 > JAHDDZ01. The sequence continues at coordinate 16,041 of JAHDDZ010000013.1, forward strand.
ACTGCTGGCACACTCGGAATACTTTTTTCGGCTTTTGGCACTGTCGCATTTGGCAATGAAACAATTATATTTTGATTAATTTTAAGCGGATAAACTCGCCCCTGCAGGCGTATTTCCGCTCGTGGAGCTATCCACCACAACAGCCCCCCCAGCGTCAAAACTGACCCAATTAAGATAAAAAATATCTTCCCACGCAGGCTCCGCTGGCGAACAGATTGCTCGATTGGGTTAGCACTAAAATGCGGCATATCTTGGCGGTCAATCAGCGCATTTGGGTTTGTATTTTTCACCTCTACAGATCGCCCAGCACTTACCCGCGAAAAGAAAGAAAAGAGCGATTGTGGCTTTTCTGCTTCATTTGGAGCTTTTTTTGACACGGTCAAACCAGCTGATTTTATAATCTTTTGTGCTAGTTTTTTCGGGTGAATCACTAACAAATCTACATCATTTTCTGTTGCTAGTTCTTTTATACTTTCTAGGAATGCGCGCTCTGTAAAGGCCTTGCTTTCCTGTGCATTAAGCACTACTTTCTTTCCGGCAGATTGCCGTATTACATCTAAAATTTCATGCGAGGAATCCCCTTCGAAAAGCTGTAAATGTATTAATTCCATGTTTTCAAAATCTAATGTACTGATTTTTGTGAGTAATGCACTTGATTTTTCTTTTTTCAGATGTAAAGTGCTGCCACACTGGGGATTCGCCAAGTGGTAAGGCACCGGATTTTGGTTCCGGCATTCAGGGGTT